>CALFMA010000104.1 GCA_937880065.1 uncultured Ruminococcus sp. | reverse complement strand
TTGACATACATCATTTCTGCTCATCATCTTTGTCTACTAACATTTTAGGGATTAGTATAATTATTTACAAGGGCGGCAGATTGTCGCTCTTGTTTTTGTTTAGGGAGAATTTATACATAATGAAAATAATTGAATTAATTCTACTTCTTGTTTTTTACAACATAATTCCAATATGGACGGAAATCGCATTTCCCACCGCCGCAAAAGTCATCGGAACTGTGATAATGTCGATTATATTTCTTGCTATTCTCATTCGCAGCGAAAAAACAGAGGTCAAAAGTTTCCGCTTAGGTTCGCTGAAAAGGGGAGTGTCACTTCTGTGGCTGTCGGGAATGGCTATAATTCCCGAAATAATTGCAATTATCCTCTATTTTGTCAAATCCGACGCAGGAGTTCTGCCGAAGATTTTCTCCATTGTAATGCCGATTTTAGCTTTGGGAGCAACATTTTTTGACGGATTTATCCGCACAGCTATCGGCTCAAAGCAAATTAAGGCAGCGGATTATATTCTTTTGTTGATTTTCTGGTGGATGCCTGTAATCAACATAATCCTCATCAGAAAATTCTACAAAACCGCAAAAAGAGAGTATATTTTCGAACTTTCAAAGGCGGAACTTGAAAATGCACGTGCTGAAAATGAGATATGCAAGACGAAATATCCCATTGTTATGGTTCATGGCATTTTCTTCCGTGACTGGCAGTATATGAATTACTGGGGACGAGTGCCTGCAACTCTTATCCGCAATGGTGCGGCTGTTTACTATGGCAATCAGCAGTCGGCGAAGTCGATTCCCGAAAGTGCGGCAGAACTGAAAGAGCAGATTGAGCGTGTTCTTGCGGAAACGGGGGCGGAAAAGGTGAATATTATCGCCCATTCAAAGGGCGGACTTGACAGCCGTTATGCCATAAGTTCCCTTGGTCTTGGCGAGCGTGTGGCAACGCTGACGACTATAAATACTCCCCACGGCGGAAGTGATATGGTTGACTATCTTATGGGGAAAATGCCCGACAAAACCGTAAATTGGATAGCCGACAGATATAACGCAATTTTCCGCAAGCTTGGGGATAAAAACCCCGATTTTATCGCAGGTGTAAAGGATTTAAGCCCTGTGCGGCTAAAGGAACTTGCCCCTGAAATGGAGGATTGCCCCACGGTTTCCTATAGAAGCTGTATGTCCGTGATGAAAAACGTATTTTCCGCAGGTCTGCCCCTCAATGTCGGCTATCTCATAATCAAGAAGCTTAACGGCAGAAGTGACGGCCTTGTGTGGGAGGGTGCGGCAATTCACGGTGAACATCGAATGGTGACGGCTAAGGGTGTGCGAGGAATAAGCCACGGCGATACAATTGACCTTTTCAGAGAAAATATTGACGGCTATGATGTCCGTGAATTCTACGCAAATCTTGTGGCGGAATTGAAAAAACAGGGATTTTAGCAACGCTTTGCGTTGCAGCTATTAGCCTTTAGCTTATAATAGTTCAAAATCTGAAAGCTAACGGCTGCAATTCAGAGAATTGTCGAATCTTTGTCTGATAAAACGGCACAAATAAAATGCGGGTATGCAGAGTATGCCCCATAAAAGGCTGAAAATCGGGCAAATCTGTCCCATAATATTAAAGGGCAGCTTTGAATAATCCCAGACGTGCCAGCCCATTATTATATTGTCGAAAATTCCCACCGCAAATTCTATGGCAGTTATAGCTGCCGCACCGATTACACAGCAGCGGATAAGCGTCATAGCAGGGCGGCTGCTTATGATGTAGATTATAGTAAGGACAAAGCCGCCTGTCAGGCACATTGTCCAATGGGTATAACCCCTCCCTGCCACTTCCACAAAGGCATAGAGGAAATACCCCATAAGAAAAGTAAAAATAAATTGACAAAATTTCATCTTTTTCACCTCATAATTATTATGAAGCACAGAAAAATAAATATACAGAAACGGAGTTGTAACATATGCGTAAAAGTGGAATTCTTCTTCATATTTCAAGTCTGCCCTCTGAGTACGGCATCGGAAAAATGGGAAAACACGCCTTTGAATTTGTAGATTTTCTCGTAAAATCGGGAGTTAAGCTGTGGCAGATTCTGCCCCTTTCTCCTACAAGCTATGGCGATTCTCCCTATCAGTCATTTTCGGTAAATGCAGGAAATCCCTATTTTATCGACTTTGAAATTCTTGAGGGTGACGGACTTCTTGAAGCTGAGGACTACAAAAATATTGTGTGGGATACTGAAACCGATAAGGTGGATTATGCCCTTATTTACGACAAATGCTTTGATGTGTTGAGAATTGCTTATTCCCGATTCAAGGCTGCAAAATTCCCAGCATACCGAAAATTCTGCGATAAGAATAAAAACTGGCTTGATGAATATGCTTTGTTTATGGCTCTGAAATTTGAAAATGACGGAAAAGCTTGGTATGAATGGGAAAAAGACATTTCAATGCACCGCAAAAAGGCTGTTGCAGAGGCTAAGAAAAGGCTGAAAAAGGAAATCGGATTTTTTAAATTCCTGCAATTCGAGTTCAGCAGACAATGGTCGGAACTGAAAAAATATGCCAATGAAAACGGCATTGAAATAGTGGGAGATATACCGATTTACTGCGCTTATGACAGCGTTGAGGTGTGGTCTGACCACAAGCTGTTTATGCTTGACACAAAACGCCGCCCCGTTAGCGTTGCAGGCTGTCCTCCCGATGAATTTTCGCCTTTGGGACAGCTTTGGGGAAATCCCTTGTACAACTGGGATTATCACGGAATTACAGATTTTGAATGGTGGACTAACCGCTTGGCGGCGGCAGCGGAGCTTTACGACATTGTCCGCATTGACCATTTCCGTGGATTTGAAAGCTTTTATGCCATTCCCTACGGCAAAGAGGACGCAACTGAGGGCGAGTGGATGAAAGGTCCGAATTGCACGTTATTCTACAACATAGAGGAAAAACTGGGCAGGCTCAAGCTTATAGCTGAGGATTTGGGATTTATTACTCCCGAAGTCCGTGAAATGCTTGATTTATGCGGCTATCCCGGAATGAAAGTGCTTCAGTTCGGCTTCAGCGGCGGGGATAACGAGCATTTGCCCCACAATTTCACAACTACAAAGTGCATTGCTTACACAGGTACTCACGACAACGAAACCCTCAACGGCTGGGTTGCGGCTATGGATAAAAAGTCGCTGAAATACGCAAAAAAATATCTCAACGTGAGGAAAAAGAGCGAAATCCCAATGGCGGTTATACGTGCCGCTTGGGGAAGTGTTGCAGAGGTGGCAGTAGCACAGATGCAGGATTTCCTCGACAGTCCAAAGGAGGGTAGAATGAACACTCCCTCAACTTTAGGCAACAACTGGCAGTTCAGAACAAAATCCGAACAATTCACCCCACAGCTTGCAAAGAAAATCAAAAGATTGAACACGATTTACAACAGATAAATGCCATAGCTTTTATGCTGTTGGTGGAGCAATATTAGCGGCAGTCATTGCGACTGCCGCTTTTTATAGCAATAAATAGCCGTTTCATCAATAAAAATAACGGCTTTGTGCCACGGCATATATGTATTTTTGTAAGAATTAACAAAATCCGCTATATTACTTGATTTTTGCGGAATAATGGTGTATAATTAATCTGTTATAAAAAATGGGAGTATATTCATTATTTGGTGGGAATTGGCGTGAATTACTTCTATACAGAGGGAGAATTTATGAATATTAAAAAAATTACATCAGCAATTTTAGCCGTTGCGTTATGCTTCGGCACAGCAATGCCAACAATGGGAAATGCAGCAGTTTACCCTGTTGAGGGCGAAATCGTTAATACATACGATGAGTCAAAAAATACCTTGGGCGATGTGGATTCAAACGGCACTATTGATTCAGTTGACGCTTCACTTATTCTCAGAGAATATTCTGCATCTTCAACAGGACAAACATCTGTTCTTGACAACGTGCAGAAAACCTGTGCCGATGTTGACAGAAACGGTACAGTCGATTCCGTAGATGCTTCATATATTCTTGCGTATTACGCATATGCAGCAACAGGCGGCACTTCAAAGCTTATTGATTTTATCAACGGCGAACAGACTCCTGTAACAACTACAACTGTTACAACTAAGCCTGTGACAACTACAACAAAGCCTAAGACAACAACTACTGCTAAGCCTAAAACTACAACTACAGCAAAACCAAAGACTACAACTACAGCTAAGCCCACAACAACCACCACAACAAAAGCAACTACAACTACAACAACCACTACTACAACCACCACAACAACTACTACAACT
>CALFMA010000103.1 GCA_937880065.1 uncultured Ruminococcus sp. | reverse complement strand
CTCACGGGTGCCAAAGAAAGGGTTTCCGTGGGGATGATTTGTGCCCGCTCGGCGGTATAGTTCACAGGAGTTTCCACCTTGTTGAAGGGGTAGATATAGAGAAACGCCATCACTACAACAGCCACCATGGCAGCCGCGGCGATTAGACCGGGCAGGAAGCCGGCACCCAGGGAGCCGGTGATCAGCGTGCCCAGCGAGTTCGGGAAGATGTGCTTGAACATAATTCTTCTGTCGCGGGCACCGAGTGTTCTCGCAACAAGAACGTATTCCTGGTTCTTAAAGCGATAGAACTGCATTCTTGTTCGTCCCGCCATACCCGTCCATCCCGTCGCAAAGAACGAAATGAACAAAATAACAATGTGTGAAGCGTCTAAATGATATTTCAACAGAGAAATTACGATCATCGAAGGAATTGATCCAAGGATTTCAACAAATCTCTCCATAAACATATCTATTTTTCCACCGTAGTAACCTTCGATAGCACCGTAGATAGCACCAACTGTAAGGTTAACTACAGAAACGAGGATAGCAAGAATAAATGAGAATCTTGCACCGCTGGCAAGACATGTAAAGATATCCTTACCAACGTTGTTGGTACCGAAAATGAATGAGGGTTCTTTAATGTCGTCACCAGCCATATAGTGAGCATACTTATAGTATTCGAGATAGTCAACTCTTACTTCCCAGGTATTACCATTGTCCTTGGGAACGGCGTAGTTATACAACTTAACGTCGCCTTCCTCCCAAAGCATCTTGGAGGTATAATTATCTGTTCCGTCGTTGAGAGCATAGATATTAACGAACTCTTTTGTACGGTTACCGTTTTCATCTCTTGCATAGTCGATCTCGGTCTTATTACCCTTACCGGATTTGGTTCTGAACCAAATGTTAGCATTTACACTGTCCTGAGGGGCCTTGGGACGAAGTGCAGGATTAGTAACGGGCAAAATGATCTGAACGCCATACAAGTCCTGATATGCCTGAATTCTCTGATATTCTTCTTCTGTAATATACTTGAATACAGCACCAACAGAGTTATAAGTGTCCAAACGGAAGTTATACTTGGTAGTTTCCTTCTTCATATAGATCTCGGTAACAACCTCGGGCTCAGTCATAATAACATTTCTGTGCAATTCTTCCTCTATAGCTCTATATTGGTCAAAGGTGAATTCATTGATTGATTTTTCCTGACCACCGTCCCAAAAATGGATACCAAGGTCATAGAAAAGCTCGTTTTTAGGCAAGCAATATGCATAGTAAGGATCCTCATAAGCAACCTCATAAGGTGTGCATAAAGGAGCTATAATAGCAAACAATAGAAGAATTAAGATGATAAAGCTTGCCAAAATGGACGCTTTATTTCTGGCAAAACGATTGAATGCATCTCTAAAATATGACACAGGCTTTGTTTCAAGCTTTGTGTCGTGCAATTTTGTTCCCTGAGAATGGAAAACAAATTTTTCACTTGAAATCTTATAGTCTTGTGCTTTCATTTATTTCGCCCCCATTCTAATTCTCGGGTCAATAATACCGTATGACAAGTCAATTACAAGACCGGCAAGAAGTCCGACAAGAAGATAGAATGCTGAAAGCATCATAAAGAAGTCATAGTCCTTACTTTCAATAGCTGATAGGTAGAGTCCCCCTACCCCAGGTATTGAGAATATTTTTTCAATTACAAGTGAACCAGACATTACACTAATAAATTCTCCAATGATTGAAGGGAAAATAGGACCCATTGAGTTACGTAATGCATGGCGCACAGTTGCTTGAGATTTTGTTAATCCCTTTGTACGTGCTAATAGCATAAATTCACTAGTTAACACTTCAGTTAATTCTGCACGAGTTCCACGCGCATATCCTGCGATTGACCCAAAAGATAAACTTAATACTGCTGGAATCATAGATTTAAACATACTCCATGTGAAATAGTCAGTTCCAGCATCCATATCTTTAGGGAATAAATTTAATTTAAAGCATAGTATATATAATACTAATGATGCATAAACAAATGACGGTACGGAAATAAATACCATTACTATAGTACTAATAAAATGATCTTGCCACTTATTCTTCTTTAAGGCAGCAAAAATTCCTAGCATGATACCAATTGGTACAGCAAATAATGAAGAATAAATGTTTATTAAAACTGTAGGAGGTAATCTTCTTGCGAATTCATCCCAAACCGGTTTACCTTTTAGTCCTGGCATATTAACACCAATACCGAAGTCACCTTCTGTAAATATTCTTTTTAAATATAATACTAATTGTTCAAGAATCGGCTTATCATATCCTCTGGCAATCATTTGTGTTTTAATCTTTGTTGTATCTTCACCAATAGCACCGATAGCATCCCAATCGATAGGTACTAATTTAATTAACACAAAGCACATTACATAAATAATTGCAAATGTCATTAACATTAAACCAATTCTTTTACAAATATACTTAAACATATACATAGTGAGATTCTCCTTTCTTAAAATATATAAACATTATAATGTGGGATAGTTGTGCAACTATCCCACAATACAACGAATTTGTGAATTAAATATTATTTGTAGTTTAATTCTCCATTATTTTCAGCTATAACTTTAGCCCATTCTGCATCAGTATAGTTGTAAGTCATATATCTAACTCCACCATATCCTAAGAATGTGTTATATTCATAAGTTACATAATCAACTTTGTAAGATAATAAACTTGCAGAGAAGTTATTATATAGAGGAACTGTATAGTAAACTTTTAATACTTCTTTTTCTAATGCGGCAAACTCGGGTTTTGCCTTAACCTCTGCATAATGTTTCATCTTAAAAAACACCTTAAAATATTATTGATTGATTTGATAAAAAACTAAATTAAAAAATATGTGCAAACTAACTAAATCCCCTAAGGGATAATTCGAAAAATTATTGATATGATGTTTATTTTGCGCATATTAAAAAACCTTAAAATTTCAAACACTGCCAATGAATTTAATACAATAAAGCTGATGAGTCAACACCTTAGTTTGAAAAAAGAATTGTTGACCAAAAGTTAATAATGTGTTAACATTTGCTCATAATGGGGAAAATCGGAGATAAGAAATGAATGAAGGAAAAGATGTAGCCGTTGGTATTTCGGCAGTTGTGCTCGGAAAAGCTCTTGAAGCGCACGGACTTACACCTCTGAGAAGATTCTTTGGAGGCGCATTGCATGTTGCCGGATATTTATATCTTGTAAAGAAGAGTATCGACTTTATTTTTAATAGAAACAAGGAAACATCTCGCTGATGAAACATGCTAAAAGTTATGAAGTAGTTACTACAAAAGAAGGTGTGCCGGTTTTTGTGATTGATAATGGTCGTTCCAAACCGGAAAATTCCGTTTTGCTTTATGACGGAGGTAGGCACGCAACATTATTTCGTAATGACCATGATGTACTTTTGTTGGATTATTTGCCGGACGAGGTAAGAGAATATATATCAAAATCAACTTGGGCTGTGGTTTTGGAAAAAAACAAAGCCGGTGATGCTATTTTGAAAGACTATAAAGTTATGATTAAAAGAGTTAAGAAAAATCCCCTAACTGACGGACTCAAATAATAAGTATAGTTTAATTCATAAATAACTGCTTTTTTTCAAAGCAGTTATTTTTTTATTTAAGCTCATATTTTGCATAAATATTATTTCAAAAAAGGCGTTGCTTTTTTGAATAAATTAAATATTATGCAAAAAAAAGTGTATAATTATTCTGTTGTATTTATTCGCTTAATTATTTCGGGCAAAAAATGCAGCTTTGTTTTAAATCATTCATTTCTAAGTTTTTTCTGCTGTAAAAAGCAGTTTTAAGCAATAAAGCAATCCGATGATTTTCGGATATGCTACGTTTTGAGAGCTTATTCACATCACGAAAAATATTGTGGAAAATTTCTCATTTCTATCGTCATAGCCACTATCTATGGCTTTATTATATTACAAATGAATAAAATAATAGCGGCATTTATCGCCTGTGAGTAATAGAATTTATGATACAAACCATAATTTATTACGCTGACTTTTCCGATTTGTCAACAGAAGGAGGTAATGCACTGTATGGATTCTGTAATGGCAATATTATTTTGCGTAATCGGTATAGTAATTGGTGGAGCTGTCGCAGGATATCTGATGTACGGTAAGGGCGTAAAGTCAGGTATCGAAAAGCGTAAGCAAGAGGCCGAATCTGCTATCGGTTCAGCTGAAAAAGAAGCTGAGCGTATCGTTTCGGAAGCTACCAAAAAGGGTGAAGCCAAATACAAAGAAATG
>CALFMA010000102.1 GCA_937880065.1 uncultured Ruminococcus sp. | reverse complement strand
CATTAAATTACGTGGATACAGAAAGCCGAAAGGAAGCATTACAGGTTGAGTACGATAGCATTTTGAATCTTTTGGCACAGGCTGATACCATTGAAACAATTATTGCCCTTGAAAGCAGATTATCAGATTTAAGATATGAGATTGACAGCTTGGAATCTCAGTTAAGAACTTATGACAACAAAGTAAATTACAGCACGGTTACACTTACCATTAGCGAAGTTATGCGGTATACTCCGGTTATTACTAAGGAACAGACCACAACGGATAAAATTGTTACAGGATTCAAAGAAAGTATCAGGGACATCAAAGAGTGGTTTGTGGATATGGCGGTATCCTTTATTACTTCCATTCCATACCTTGTATTATGGTTTGTTGTACTTGCAATTCCTACTGTAATTATTGTAGTCTTAATTAAGAAAAATAAGAAAAAATAATTGTTTTATAGGAATTAAAAAACATAAAAGATTCATAAAAAATAAAAAATAAATATACTCATATACACAAAAAGAATATAATTAACCTCTCTTGAAAATAAAAAACGCCCGCGTGGAGCGTTTTAATTATTTTTTGCGGACTAGTGGAAGTTAATCCATTCTAGAACGTTTTTATAGACCTCTTCTTTGTTGATTTCATTCAACATTTCGTGTCTACCGTCTTTGTAAAGCTTTAATGTAAGGTCTTTTATACCTACAGATTTAAGTTTATTATATAGTAAAGTTGTTCCTTTACCAAAATTACCAACTGGATCATTATCTCCTGACATTATATAAATTGGTAAATCGTTATCAATTAATTCGATATCCTTTTCTATTTTTATAAAAGACTTTTTCATATAAAAACGGGCAAAATTCACCCAAATTTATATTTAGCAGTTCATTATAACACACCGAGCGTTACAAATGTGTTACAAATTCGGGGGTTTTTCAAAAAAATTAAAAATTTTTTGAATTTTATGTAGAGGGAATGTTCAAAGCATCGGTACTTTCAGCGCATCAGTGAATTGGAATTTACAAACTGCTTTTTTGCCATAAGATCGTTTTTCAGTTTGACATGGTTTGTTATGCCTTATCCAAATACTATAAGCACAGAAAAATTGCTCATACAGATTCATAGTATAGCACAAAACGCAAACAATATCAATAGTCTGTGGAAAATTTGTTTGAATATTTATAGACTGTATGTAGTGCTAAAAGGATGTATAAGGCTATGAGCGAAATTGCAAAATCAGTAGGTCAACGAATCAGAAATTACAGAACCCGTCAAGGGTTGAGCCAAGAGAAACTTGCAGAAATGTCCGGGTGCCACCCGACATATATCGGACAGGTTGAGCGAGGCGAAAAGAACGCAACGCTTGAAAGCATCGAGAAGATCGCTACAGCGCTGAATGTATCTCTGTCAAAGCTCTTTGAGAAGCTGGGCGGACAGGAAACTGAAACCAGGGATATACCCCTTGAATGTTACGAATTTCTCTCCGCAAAAACCAAAGAGGAGCAGGAACACCTATATCGGATTCTGCTTGAAATGGACAAGTACAAAAGAAATTGAATATGTCGTTTATTAAACGATCAAAATGATAAAAGGCAGCGGTTTCCCGCTGCCTTTCGTTAGTTGTAAATCCTTATGATCATTTATGTATAGTCATCAATGGGCATGGATGCGTACTGTGTTCCGCTATACAGGTAATAGTGCGTACCGTTGATATACGAAACATAATCGCCCTCACCTGTCCAGTAAATCGTTCTTCTGCCATCCATGTGTGTTGCTGATGTTTTGAATGGGATAAAAGAAGTTGACTGACTTGGATTGGCTATACAATACGATTTCACTATGCTGCCCCATACTGTATTTCCATAAGAATCATTCGTTATGTAGGCTTCAACAGCAGCAGTAGCATAGTCAATGGCTTTTCTTGCAACAACTGTACCAGCATTAGTGCCAAATACGCTAACATCGTTGGAAAGCATAGCTTTAACAGCATTTGCTTCCTGCGTTGTACGCTCAAATTGTGGTATCTGCACTTCTGCAATATAGCGCAGAGTTTCTTCCAAATCCACAGGCTCACAAGATTTCGCTGCCTGCGGCTCTGCAGCGGTTAAACCGTATTGGGCAAGTTCGCTTTCAGAGAGTACATGAATGTTTGTACCGTATTCAGCGTTAATCCTTGCCAACACAGCAGAGATTTCTTCCTCGGTGTCAATGGTATTGTCCGCTGCAAAAGCAACAGTAGACATAGAGATAAGCAGTACCATAGAAAGTACCAGCGCACAAAGGCGTTTTGCGCTTTTCAAAAGGTGTTTCATAGAGATCTCCTTACTTGGAAAATTAAATGGATAGGCGTATAAATAAGTAGCCCATTGGAATCACCCCTTATCATCTTTTTTCGTTGGAGCGCGTTTATTTTGTAACGCGCTCCATAACGCTTTCCTCAACCAGCTCTGCATAATAGCTGCCGTCGATCTGCGTAATTGTCACTTTGTACTGACAAATCAAATTTGCTTCTATATCCGTCAGAAACAGGGGGAGCGTGTAAGGCTCAACTTCATTTTCAGTAGGAATATAGAAATAATAGTTTTGCGTTAAATCATTCGTAATACCGCTTATTTCCTCAATTTGTTCTTGGACGCTATTATCTGCGGTAAATACAATTATGGATGATGGTAATGAATCGTCTGGCTTGTTGTAAGAAACAACAAAGCCCGATAATCCGCTTTCCGTTTCAAATCTGCTGATCGGAACTTGCTTGCCTTTTTCCAATACACTTGCGGTTGTGCTGCCGTTATCCGGCGACGCTGCATAAGCAGTCAGAATAAACGGAGAAGATACCACATTGCCGTCCTCACCACGCAAAAAGACAACGCCAAGCACAAGAGCTAATACTAAAAAGCACGCACAGGCTTTCAAAAAGGGTTTGCGAAATAGGCGGGTAGACAAGGGAACTCTCCGATATTCAACTGCCCAGGACACAAGATCATCATCAATATAATTCATCGCATCAACGATTCTGGGCGTTCTCATACCTCGATACCTTCTTTCTTCAAATATTCTCTCAACTTGTTACGGGAGTGATACAGCATATTCTTGACTTTACTTTCAGTAAATGAGTATCGTGCTGCAATATCGCTGACAGAATCAAAGAACCAGTATTTGCGGATGAAAACTGCACGAGACTCTGGCTTTTCATGTTTAAGGAATTCACTTATCAGCTTACCGATCTCTGCATTTTCTATTTCGGGCAAAATACTGTTATCCGGAAGAACGTCCTCTAACTCTGTAAACGAAACGAACGATTCTGGAGTACGCTTTCTCGCCTTATTATAATCAAGTCGTTTGATCGAAAGGTTTCTTGTAATCTTACAGATAAATGCCATAAAGTTATTGGGTCTTGTTGGTGGGATTTTATTCCACACACTTAAATATGTATCGTTCACACACTCCTCCGAATCTTCGTCGTTACCTAAAATGTTAACAGCCACAGTAAAGCATAGGCGTCCGTATTTTATATCCGTTTCTTTGATCGCTTGTTCATCACGGGCAAAGTACAGCTCAATAATCATCAAGTCATCCATGCGTTCACCTCCCTCTTTTGAATTTCAAAGGCCTTTCATCCCATAAGTACGATTTAATCGGCGTTGGTCGCAAGGTTTTTGAAAAAAGTTAAAATATTTTTTCTGAGCTTCTGAGCCAGAGAAACTAACATGAAAATCGTCCGGGTCGATTACAATAATAGGCTTGCTCTGTGCCTGAGCATAGTGGACGGTATAGCCGGTGCCGCTTCGCTTGTTGGCTTGCATATCATATACTGCCAGGACAACATCCGCGTGATCTGCAAGATAGCGGTTGCGGATATAATAACAGTCTTTGCTATATTCTTCTTGTGTCATAATAACGTCGCAGCTCCGATCCAGCAGGACGCGATACCGGACTTGCTGTTCCGGTGTCCATTTCTGATCTTGGGCGGCAAAGGGAATAACGCAATGCAACTTTATTTCTGGATGCAGCTCTGCAAGTGTGAGTACAACTTCTCCCGCCCAAAGGTCGATGCCCAGGGCGCAGCCGGTATAGAAGTCTGTTATGCGTTGTCTATATAAAAAGTCGATCTGCTCTGCCAGCACCTTTTTCAGTTCGATGCAGGCCGGGTGTGTTTCGTCATACTTAAAAGAAAACCTCGTTGGCCTATGTCCGGTAAAAGCACAAGAGGTTTTCTTCGTAAGCGATTGTGATTCAGTTGTTTCGGTTTCCACGGTTGATACTCCTTGATGGTTAGATGTAGATTATATTATAGCATATAATTGTGAATATTTCTGCACATTGAGTTCGTTTAATATGAACGGTAAATTCCTAATTACGAGTAAGCGAACACCCGCATCAACACGATGGCTGATGCGGGTGCTTATAAAATCAATTTAATACAATTCCATTCTCATCTACGAATGTGTACTCGCTTGGTATACCTTGATAATAATATACAAAAGGCAGTTCTTCTACTGTAATACTGTCTGAGTTGCCGGTAGAATCTGTAATGATTATACTATGGCAGTTCTTGTTATTGATAATAAATGAGTAGCCGTCTTTCCACATTAAAGCCGAAATATCTATGGTTCGATCAATGGGTTTATAGGTCTTTACAAATTCAAATTGGTTTTCTCCAACCTCAACAAACTCTATCGGAGTGTATGTGTGAGATTGGTACTCATTTCCCGAAACAAACCAAAACAAACGGTTAGTTTCATGTGAACTATATCCCCCCATTGATAATTCAATCGTATCAGCATTTGATATGGGTATTTCGCTACGCGCTTTATCTATCAATTCCTCTTCTGTGTATTTGGGGGCACATCCAGTTACAGTAAGTAAACACAAGCAGACAACCAGCAAAACAACTATTCTTCTCATACTATATCAACTCCTGGTTTCTATAAATAAATTATAGCATAAAATTTCCATCTTACCAAGTAAGCATAGCGCTATAATTATCCTGTAATGCTAACAGAAACATTATGCGTACAAGTATGAGGGCAAGTTTCCATTGTGCCAGCATTGATAATATCTACATACCATGTTGCTTTGAGTGTATCCGCACTTTTTACAACATTGCCATAATCTCGCAATACAGAAACCACTTCAAAATAATAACCTATCTGTGTTAATTTGAAGTCCGAATCCATTTCCGTTTCAATACTACGTGTGTATTGTCCACCCACACCATTTTCATAGCCGGTATAGGTTTCATTGATGTCCACCGTACCGATATTTTCGAAGGAAAGCGGGATACTGTACGAAAGGCTCAATACACCATAAGACACGCCAATGCTGGCCGAAAGTTCTCCAAACCAACCGTTGTTTTGGACTTCACCATCAATGGTTGTACTTTTCCATGCTGTATTAGGAACCGATGTTTGGCAAAGCCGTATACCGTCAACATGAAGATAGGACATGGTGTCTGAGTTGAGATCAGTATTTACGCTATAACTCGAATTCTTGGCATATACCGTTAACCGGTAATACTGATTTGCTTCTTGGCCCTTTATAATATTTGAGTAATCTACATTAGTTCGCCATCTAATAGTGTGTGTCTGATTTTCGCCCATAGCATAATACGATTTGGTACAGTACCAGTATTTTGTACTACTTGATGCTCTCGGTGCAGCAATCGTTGTATCTTCCCCAAAATATTCATCCGTAGGGGCAAACTGGCGTGCAGCCCATGCTCCGAGAAGTGGATTTACAGTTAAACCCTGTATATATTCAGAACTATAATTTAATATAATATCAAAAACTTCTACAAAGTAGAAATCACGAGTATCAGACAAACTATCCTTGATGTAGAGTTTCAACATGGTATTGGACATCGGATGTTTTTCTGCTTTTGTTTCCTTAAAATACATATTCGTTTTTGATGTATCGAGAACATACGCAAAGTTTACAACTTCATAGTTGGGGTTACTGCTTGTTCCTGTAAAGAATATGGTCTTTCCGCTTTCAGATCTGCCTGCTGGAATGCCAGTGATGACGAGGTTTTCATTGTTCAATTTAAGTGACACGCTGATTTCTTCGTTAACGGAAACACCGATTCTTGCATTGGTGTTGGGGATAACTTTTGTGGTGCCATCTACAAATTCATCGGCAATGTTTGTTCCGGTTTCATTAACATTCTGAATGTGAGCTACATTAATCGGATATATCTGTTCTGATATAGAAGTGTTTTCACTACCAAGTTCAACCGCAAACGCTGTTGTTGAAGCGGATAATGAAAAACACAAAGCAAGTGCCACGGATAAGAATTTCTTAAAAATACTCATAGGTAAATCTCTCTTTCTGTTATTTGTTTATAGGACAACAGTGAGATGCGCATAACCCGATCATCATGGAAGGGCTATGCGCCGATCCTGTTGATCTTCAATCGGAGCCTCCAAAAACAGAGGGCGAAAAAAGCAGACCAGCGCATAAGCCCACGCCGAGCATTAAAAGCGATCATGGCAATTTTACCTCCTGTATCAGTATTTGAAATCCATACAGCTCCTCCGCAACCGGCAGAGAGGTCTACACGTCCTTTCATCCCATAAGTACGATTTTTTTGCCGTTGGTCGCAAAATTTCTGAAAGTTTTTGAAAAAATAAATTTAGTAAAGACGAACCCGTACCATTGACGGTACGGGTTTATTGACGAAGTATATTAAACAAAACTTATATCTCATCTGTATCATCAGCGGCTTCCGGTATTCATGCGCTCAAAACTTCCACTTGCTTATCAGTTTCAAGGCACAGATCGAGTTTTACTCCAAACCATTTCTCCATAAAACTTTGATAGTGAAATGTCAAAACATAGTTAGGCACATATCCAGGCTCCGTATATTTCAGCATATCGTTTGCAAACATGAAGCCTGCATAATGCGCCAGTTTGGTTAAGTCAAGCTCCAAGCTGACCAAGTAAGAGGAGATCGCATCATATACGCCTTTCTGCTCGTCGCTGAGCGAATGATAGAACGCATCAATTTCCATTTCCGCTTCTTGTCTTTGGGGCATCCTCTGCAGAACCTCCACTCTCAGATATTCCTCAAAATCCACGTCCATAAAGGTTCGGGCAACAGGATCACGGAAGTTTTTTAGATTTGCTTGGTATCCAAGGCTACCGCAGAATAGAAGATCAGCTTCGCAACGGCGGTTGATGGCATCAAGAAACGATTTGATTTTCTCGTTGCCCAATTCACGGAGAAGAACAAGAAGTGCCTGTTCGTATTCTTCTTTGATACGGGGAAATTCTTTGCTTATTCCCTCGATCACGCTGACCATCTTAGTCAGCATTTCATCTGCGTTCAAAATAGTAAGTACCTGTGTGTTCATTTTATTTTCCTCCAATATAAATATTAGTCGTTCATTCGGGGGCAGTAGATGTCCCACGCTGTTTGTGATATACCGTAACGATACAAACTTACGGCGACCTCTTGACGCTGCTTTATGCCGAGGTTCTTGATGTGGATAATATCTTTTTCGTTCACCTTCAGCAGATCGCCAATCGTTACATAACCGGCTCGGCGCAGAGCGTTAAAGGAACGTACCGACAAGTCCAATGCCTCAATCGGCAGAGATACTATCGTAACGCTGATACCTGCTTTGCTGACACCGTTCGATGCTTCATCCACGCCTTGTTGATAGCCCGCATTATACCCAACTTGATAGCCACGCTCATATTCGACCTTGCAACGCTCCTTTATATACCCGTCCACACCTTTCGTTATAAAGCGCATATTGCGTGGATAACGTAGCTTTCGGAGAGCTGCTGTTTCGATCTGTCGGCTGCGTTCTTGCTTTACTCCGATTTCTTCACCGATCTCACGCAGCGTTTTTTGCTCTTTGTACCTCCTGCAGAGCACAAGCTGTTCTCGCTCGTTAAGCGTAGAGAGGGCGTATTGTATTCCTGCAAGGACATCAGCGGTCAGCTCCGTTGGTTCCTCTTGCTCCCTTGTGTCTCTGACGGCAAGGAGCAGATTTCGGGGGTATTCTTCCATCAAGATGCTTCTTTTATCTGTTGTACTTTCATTAGCCATTAGACAGCACCTCGCTTCCTCTTTTGTCCGTTCGCTTGACTTCAATATTGGGGACACGCAAAAGTATCCCTTGATCTGTGGCAAGTATTTCTATTTGGCTGTCTTTTTCCAAACAAAACACACGCCTTAACTCTTTTGGGAGAGTAACCCTTCCGAGCGAGTCCACTTTTCTCACTATGCCGATTTGTGTCATAATATCACTCCTTTTGTATTCGGCTATCCGTAGTAATGTTCTGCTACTTGTCTATATTATACTCGCAGGAAGTAAAAAAACTGTCGGAATGTGGCGTTGAATAAGCAAAATTCATCGACACAATCTGACAGAAGGGCATAAAAAAGAGGACGACCCGTAACGGATCGTCCTCTGGATGTTCAATGTCAATTTAGATTCTTGATGTATGCCTCAATCAATTCGGCAACAGCTAACCTCTGCTTTGGCGTAAGTCCGTCGAGTTTCTTTGTAATATCGTCATACACAAAGTTCTTTCCGGCTTCAATCTCGCCACGAAGAATAAAGTCCGAGGACACGCCCAAGGCATCCACGATCTTTATAAACAAACTCAGACTGGGAAACTTGGCTCCACGCTCAATATCAGAAATATAAGTTGTACCAATATCGACTTTTTCAGCCAACTGTTCTTGTGTGAGCTTAACCATATTTCTTGCCTCTCGTAAACGAGAACCAATCGCTGCCTTGTCCATCTTCGCACCTCCTTCTCAAATAGCAGTATACTTATATAAATAGTATAAGTTTTTTGCTGTTTTTTCGGAATAAGCCACCCGTCGAACAGTTCTGCTAATCGTAGAAGCAGGGTGCAACTTTTTAACGAAAAAGACCGATGGACACTTTTTCTGTCCATCGGTCCAGTATTAAACGTTTTATGATTTGTTAATGATTTTATTGCATTGAGTTAATTACAAGACTTACAACGCAAACATTCTCACCCTCAATCGAACCCTTAAGATAGCAACCGCCAATCTCATCTCCGATGTTTAGGTCAGTGTTTCCAGAAACGCTCGCATCAAAGATTATCGTCTGTGGAAGCTTTTTTGAGAAAAAGGAAGCTTCATCATTTGTTACCTTGGCAGTTATCATGGTACCGTCAACAGACAGAACTGTTGCATCGAACCCAATTTCCCCGCCAGCACGTCCAAGTGACAAAAAAGCAACAAATGCAATTGCGAGACACAATAAAAGGACAGGTATCAAAATCAGAATTTTCTTTTTCATAAAGACCTCCACACTCAATAATTAATTTCCCAGTATTTATCACCGTTGACAGAGGCAATATCAATATATCTTGGTGTACTTGCCCAACCATCGGCAACCTTTAGGTATGTTACATAACTTCCGTCCGTACTACTAACAAGACGAGTATAGGCGTAGCAGATAACATGATGATTCCCATATAAATCGTGGTCATCAAGAAGGAGATAAAGCAATCTGTCGTTTCGCAAAGATATCTCTATGTTAGTATAGTTGATATTGAATCTTCCTTCAACTGTAATTCCGGAAACATCGTAAGCCTCAAATGCATCCAAAATATAATTGTCTGCACTTGCATTTGCAGTTCCGCCGATTATTCCTAATGCATCAGAATTGATATAATAAAGGTGTGATGTTCCAATATTAGCAACGGTCAAGAAAATATCGTCATCATCTTCGTTGTTAATTTCAGTGACTCCGAATCTGTTTCCATACATAACAAGCATATTTGTTATAGCAGTAGGACCGCAATGATTCTTAAAGCCATTACCCAAATTGCGATATTCACTTGTACTGTGACATTCAACAGTTGATCCGTTTTCTTCCCAATGATTCTGATAATCATTACAACTATACGGACCATTATACCACTGATCTGCATGAGAAATCGGATCAGTAATCACGCTGGACGAACCAGGAGTGGTTGTCATTAAACTTGCATCATTATCATTAACCAAAGCCGAGACAATCGCCGTTGGAACATTAGCAAGGTCGTATTTGGTTTCAAGAACATTGATAACTTCGCTTTGCTCAATAGTGAAGCCGGTCAATGTTTCTAATGTCCCATTTCCGCTATCCTTGTAATAGTAAAGCGATCCGCCATAAACAATCTGATCTGTTTCAGCCAAATCAAACTCCTTATATAAAGGCTCAGCTTTGTCAGACCACTCAAGAACGACATTGGGTACATCAACATAAGCAGAGATAACAACATAGCCCTCATCAAGTTCAATTGTATATGCGGTGATATTATTTTCATCTGTACCGTCATACATGGCAATCACTTCAACAATGTCAGTCGAAGCATCCCAAGAGACTTCTCCTATAGCAATCATGTCAGATATAAAAAGGGTGGTTATTTCTTGAGCAAGCTCTGCAGAAATAAATAAATCCTCTCTCTCAATACTGTCCCCACCGATTACAACAGTTTCGCTTTCAATAATATCAGCTGCGAAAGCAGGAACGCTCATGGAAAGCAGCATCACTACGGATAGAACGATACTTAATACTTTTTTCATTACAAAGCTCCTTTCGCTTATTGTCTATGCTTCGTGTGAAGCAATAGTATGTTGGTTATGTGTTGAACGAAATGCGCATAACCCAATCATCACGGATAGGCTATGCGCTGATCCTGCTGACTTTTAATCGGAGCCTCCAAAAACAGAGGGCGAAAAAAGCAGACCAGCGCATAAGCCCACGCCGAGCATTAAAAGCGATCATGGCAATTTTACCTCCTGTATCAGTATTTGAAATCCATACAGCTCCTCCGCAACCGGCAGAGAGGTCTACACGTCCTTTCACCCCATAAGTACGATTTTTTTGCCGTTGGTCGCAACCTTCTAAAAAATTTTTTATTTTTTTCAAACCTCTATTTCCTTGGAGTTGTACCCTAATAGCTTTTTCTTTGTTTTAAGTCTCAGCTTTGGGCTTTGTTGTAGCATATTTTACAAAGCTCATTATGTTCCGACACTACTGCAATCTGCCATCGAAGAACTCAAAAAGCTCGACGATGACGATCTGATGCTCGTAATAAGCAATACCCGTCGGCTAAATAAAGACAAATAGTAATTTTATGAGCCAACTTTCAAAAAAATGATAAAACTGCGAGACGTTCGGCAAATTTCCCGAAGTTTCGCAGTCTTTTTCTTGTATAATATTGGAAAACAAAATGATATAAGGAGGAAATAGCGTTATGGCTAATTTTTTCGGCGGTTTCATCAAGAGAATTGAGAAACCGCAAGACACACATCCCCCGTCTGTTGTGCAGGACTTTTCTCAGCATGAGAATGAATATGTTACATATTGCATTGAACAGGAAAAGACCATCAGCGAACTGGAATCGGGGTTACATACAAACGATGATCCCGGAGAAATTGCAAAGAAAGCACTTGCAGCAGCGTGTGCATTTTATGATGCAGATTGGGCGGGCGTTATTGAGATTGACTTGGAACTCAATATCTGGGCTACCGGTTGGTGGTACAACATTGATCCCACCGTGAAAGAACTGGAGAAGCTGCAGGAATTTGAGAACCTTATGGTTATGCCCAGTATTGTTGATGCAATCAAAAAGCAGAAGCCAATCATCTTCTCGGATGTTGAAGAAATTAACAAAACCTCGCCCAAGGAATACCAAGTCTATAAACGGCTCGAAGTACACTCCGTTATGGCAGTTCCTTTTGGACCCAAGCCTATGGGTTTTCTTGTTGTCCGAAATCTCAAAAAGTATAACTACAGGACAAGCACTCTCAATATTCTCGCTTACGTTCTTCATCGTGCCATTGCACAGAAGAATACTATGGAAAGAGTCAGAATGGCTCTTACGCCGGATGAAATCAAGACCGACAACGATGTTATTATCAATTTCTTCGGAGGAATGGAAATCACAACATCAGCAGGCGTGTGGAAAGAACAGGATTTTAATTCTCCAAAGAGTAGCCGTGCCGTTGCTTACATCATGCTCAACAGAAAAACATCTCATTCCGCTTTAGCTATTGCCGATGCTTTGTACCCGGAAGATGGTTCCGACATCGACACCATAAACAAGAATATTCGTGGTTATATATACCGCTTTAGAAAGTCGTTTGAGCCGATCTGCAAGAGCAAGCTCATAGAATATACGCCAAACGGCTATAGATTAAGTCCGTCAGCGAACGTAATGAGCGATCTGCAAAAGTTTGAGAAGTTGTGGAAGCAGGTGCAACAGGATATTCCCATTCCGCAAAAAGTACACTCCTTGAAACACGCCATCAAGCTTTATAAAGGACACGTCTTAGGAGCTGCTTGTGATGACCATTGGATTGTTGGCATTGCGACAGACTATAAGATGAAATATATCTCTATGGTCAATGAACTCCTATCAATATTTGCTGAATTTGAAGATTACGATGCTATCCATCACTTTGCTACCCAGGCATTGAACCTTGTACCCGAAAATGTAAAGGCACAATATTGGCTCGTTTATGCTATTTATCATTCAAGTGCCGTGGTACTCGCCAAGCGTGAAATCGAGAAGGCGAAAACCCGTCTTACCTCGGAAGAATTTGACACGCTTCAAAAATTCATCTGTAAGGACGAATCACTTCCATACGGACAGCTATTTGACTAAAAATCAAACATCTCAGCAGCAGAGGGAGCGAACCCGAAAAAGGTTCGCCCCCTCTGTTTTTTTGTCGAAAAATGACCATTTGACTTTCGTGCGACACCCTATGCGACTTTCGTGCGACACCTATTTTTCTCATTTGACTCTCGTGCGACGCAAACGGGGGTCATTTGACTCTCGTGCGACACTCACGCCACTTTCATGCGACAGCCGTAAGTTAGCCTTTAGGGGCAAAAGCTCTAAAGACTAAATTACGGGGGTTTCTATTTTGACCTACATATTCCTTAACAGGTGTGCTTTTGCAAAACGCAGAAGCACACCTTCTTTTTTTGTCAGCCGTACAATACACGGCTGCCGTGATCCTCCGAACTGAAATTTGACTTCACCCAAAATCAAATTTCAAAAATTCGGAGGAAACACAAATGTTTAAGAAAGACAGCCTTTATTCAATCAACAAGAAGAATCCCGATGCCGTTGTTTACAAGTTTGCTAACGGCGAGCAATCACTCGTTACTCGTGCCGACTTTGCCACCGAGGAGGAGTTTTTGGCTTTCAAAGCGTGGTCTGATGAAGATCTCCACATTGAGGACAAGCGTGAAGTGCTGGCAGGTATTCGTCAAGTATCCATAGATGATATTTCAGAAGCAGCTATCTCTACACCTGCGGTGGATGTCGTTATGGAGCGTCAACATCAACGAGCAGAGCAACGCCGCAAGGCATCTGAAATGGTTGTACAGCTCAAAGATAAGCTGACCGAAACACAATTTCGCAGACTTTGGATGTACCACGTTGATGGTCTCGATACTTATGAAATTGCTGAAATCGAGGGCAACACACATCAAGCAGTTTCCAAATCAATCATAGCTGCAGAGAAAAAATTAAAAAATTTTTCGACCGAAACGTAAAAAAGGGTTGCTAAAAAGCCCCCAAATTTATGTTAGGTGAAGGGGCTAATCAAAAGTTCCTGCACACACCGAACGGGACGGTTGCTCCTAACGGTGTGCCCGTTCCTTGAAAATTCCATAGACACTCATCAGATACGTTCCTGTGTACCATGAGCTACGGCAGGGTGAGCGCCACGACCCTTCTTTGATAGGCGAGCGATAAATCACCACAACCTGCGAGATTCGGTTTGCTACCGAACCGGCGATGACGGACACAGGGTTAATGATACTTCTGTAATTCGCAGCCTGGCCACAAAGAAGGCGGGGAGGTTAGATTCCTATGGAACAGCTTCGCAAGCTGTCGTTTGGTGAGTCCCACTACCGGGGGAGGTGATAAATACGGTAAATAAGCAAACAAAAATTGGCGACCACGGGCTATAACCGGTTTGTGATCGCCTTTACATATCCGAACAGGAATGTAGAAAGGAACGGCTTATGAAAGACACTTGGTTATACCGCCGTGGTGATATTTACCTCGTGAACCTTGGTAAACACTTCGGCTCCGAGCAAGGGGGCTGCAGACCTGTTCTTCTTATTCAAAATAATGTAGGAAACCATTACGCTCCTACATTGATCGTAGCCCCCATAACATCTCGGTATCTCAAAAAGGCTAAACAGCCTACCCATTTTGCCCTTGTAGGGGTTGATAATCTTGTCAGCCCGTCTGTCGTACTTACAGAGCAGATTCTTACCATTGATAAATCAAGGGTAATCAAATATGTAGGAAAGATTTCCGACGAGCAGATGCGTTCTGTTGACAAGGCGATTAAAGTCAGCCTTGGGATTGACGTTTGATGCTCGTTTTCTTTTTCCGCAGCATAAAAAGGAAACTTCTGGCTAATAATAAGTATCGAAAGGCGGTGCAAGTATGAGAGACAAAACCCAGACCCACAACGATTTGCTCGCTTCTCTGGTTGATATTCGTGATGTACGAATTGACCGTTCTCTCCCGATGGAGGAAAGAGTGAAGTCCTATGTAGAGCAGGTTAAGAACCCTTATATGTTCAAAGTCGGCAACACCGTTGTCCGTGTATCATACGCCGACACCAACAGAACGATGAACGACAATTTCGTGAACATGATTGCGGCGATGTAATGGAAAAAATTACATCGCTGTATTTTTCCCGACAAACTGGATTTTCGCATCCGAGTATAGTATAATAATGACGGACAAAAAATCAGCGGAACTCCGTTTGTTTGGGCTTGACCCCAAATAAAAGGAGTGGCGTTGTTATGCAAAAATTAAATGATAAGATTTATCATGCCGCCATCTACCTAAGATTATCGCAGGAAGATGGCGACATTTCTGTTTCTGACAAAAACGAGAGTAACAGTATCTCTACCCAGCGTGATCTGATTCACGCCTATCTGCAGAAACAGGCAGACATACTCTATGAAACAGAGTTTTGTGATGATGGTTATACCGGAACCAACTTCGACCGTCCAGGCTTCAACGATATGATGAAAGCTGTGCGTGAAAAGCGTGTGGATTGCATCGTCGTAAAAGACCTTTCCCGTTTCGGTCGTGATTATATAGAATCCGGTAAATACATTCAGAAAATTTTTCCGATGCTCGGCATCCGCTTCATCGCTATCAACGATGGTTATGATTCAGCCGACACAGGAAATCAGAGCAACGATTTTGTTCTTCCTTTCAAGAACTTAATCAACGATTCCTATTGCCGAGACATTTCAATCAAGTCTCGCTCCAATCTGGAAGTGAAGCGAAGGAATGGAGAGTTCGTCAATAACTTTGCTGTATTCGGCTATATGCGTTCTCCCGACGATAAGCACAAACTTATCGTTGATGAAGAAGCTGCCGTGATCGTGCGTAATATCTTCAACTGGAAACAGGAAGGTTGGAACGCACAGCAGATTGCAAACCACTTAAACAAGCTCCACTTTCCGTCCCCTATGGAATATAAGAAGAAATGCGGTCAGAACTTCCGCACGAGCTTCAAAACCAAGACAACTGCAGAGTGGAGTGCCGTTGCAGTCCTCCGCATCTTAAAGAACCCTGTTTATACGGGAGTTTTGGAGCAAGGCAAGACTACTACACCTAACTATAAGGTAAAGACCAAGGTTGTCAAAGACGAATCCAAGTGGGCAAGAGTTGAAAACGCTCACGAAGCGATTATTACCCCTGCTCAGTTTGAGCTTGTACAGACCGTGCTTGGTATGGACACCTGCAGAGCCGAAAACAACGATGAAATCTATCCGTTCTCCGGTATGATTTACTGTGCCGATTGTCAAAGTCCGATGCTCCATCGTGCGGCAACATCGGGCGGCAAGAAGTACCACTATTATGTGTGCTCCGGTAATAAAAAAGACAAGAATAGCTGTACCACCCATAACATCAAATGCGACTTGGTTGAGGACGTAGTTCTTGCCACGGTGCAGGCTCATATCAGTATGGCAATCGACATTGACAACGCTATGAGCCAAGTGGACTCCCTTGATTGGGAACAGCGTGAGGTTCGTAAAATCGACGCTCAAATTGCTGCTATGGAACTGGACGTGGAGAAATTCAGCCGTATCAAATTGGAACTTTACGAAGATCTGAAAGGCGGTTTGATTTCCAAGGAAGAATACCATTCTTTCAAGGAAGATTATGATATTCGTATTCAATCTATCAAACAGCAGATTTCCAATCTTGTAAGCCAACGCAACGCTATCAAAGGTGGTTTGACAAGTGCCCAGGGATGGTTTGCACAGTTCCGCAAATACGAGAACATCGAAAAACTGACCCGTCTGGCAATCGTAAGTTTGATTGAGCGTGTCGAGATTAACGACAATAAGGACATCCATGTAAAGTTCAGACACGCAGATCAATTTGCCGCAGCTCTTGAATATTTAGAGATGCGAAAGAGACCTCAACCGAAAATAATTGTGATGAAGGAGGCTGGCTGGAATGGCAAGAACATCCCGCAAACAGCAAAAACCGTCGCTCAGTCAGTCGTATTCTGAGCAGACAACAATCTATAATGTAGCAATATACGCTCGTCTCTCCGTTGAGGATAACGGAAAGGACTCCGATTCTATCGAAAGTCAGATTGAATACTTGGAGGACTTTATTGCAAATGACCCTACTATGCGTAAAGCTGCCGTTTTCATCGACAACGGTTTTACCGGCACAAACTTTATGCGCCCCGAATTTCAGCGTATGATTGATGCGGCTCGCCTCGGTGATATTAACTGCGTTGTCGTAAAAGACCTCTCTCGTCTCGGCAGAAACTACGTTGAGACCGGTGAGTTCTTGGAAAAGGTCTGTCCGTTTATCGGTCTCCGCTTTATTGCCGTGAACGATAACTACGATTCCGAAGCTGTTACAAACAATTCTCAGCTTGCGGCATCACTCTCCAACATCATCAATGATTTCTATGCAAAAGACATTTCCCGAAAGGTCTTTTCCGCTTTGAAAACCAAGATGGAGAACGGCGAGTATATAGGAGCTTGGGAAAAGTACGGTTATCTGAAAGACCCCGACAATAAGAACCGCCTTATTGTGAACCCCGAAACAGCTCCTATCGTTAAGCAGATTTTCTTGTGGCGTAGCGAGGGTATGAGCTACATGGGCATCAACAAGAAGCTCAATGAAATGGATATTCCGTCTCCTGGGCAGTACAAGGCTGACCGTGGTATCGTAACCAACAACAATCAGAAAAGGCGTAGAATTCTCTGGAACAAGCATATTGTTACCGACATTCTGAAAGACATTACCTATATAGGACACATGGCACAGCGTAAGACCACTCAAGTATTACACAAAGGTGTTCCTTTCAGCCGTGTTAATGAGGAAGATTGGATTGTCGTTCACAACACCCACGAGCCTATTATCGAGCAGGAGCTTTTCGATAAGGTGCAGGAAATCAATCGTGCGACCGCCGAGAGAGCCAAAGCGAACAGCGGCAAGTACGACCACCTTCCCAAAGAAAAGAATATCTATGGTGCAAAGCTCGTCTGTGCTGATTGCGGTGCGAGAATCAAGCTCCATCGTTCTTTCAACACCAAGAAAGACAAGGTGTATTTCACCTTTAACTGTCCGACCTACGGAGAACACGGTAACGCCGGTTGTTCCAGTAGAGTAAAAAGAAAAGCCGAACTGGATGAGGCTGTTTTCCAATCCATCCGTGCTCAAATGGATGTGTTTATGGATACCGCATATATTATCAAGTCTTTGCTCGCACAGAAGCAGGCAATCAACAAAGGTGCTGCGAGAAAGAAAACAAAGGCTTCCTTGAATGCAAAGATAAAGAGTATTCGTTCCTCTATCTCAACTCTCTATGTGGATTTGAAAGACGGTCTTTTGACCGATGAAGAATATCTTATGCAAAAGGAAAAATACCAAGCCCAGATTGCGGAGCTTGAACATACTTTAGGTGAGCTGAACCGAGACGAAACGGACACGGAAGAAACGCTCATCGGCACAAAGAAATGGGCGGCTATTGCAGAGGAGTATTCCGAAGCAACCGAGCTGACCGAGGGTATGTTGAACGCTTGTGTGGAGCTTATAAAGGTTCACGCAGACGGATCACTTGAAATCACTTTCAACTATATGCAGGAGTTCAAGGAACTTCTGGAAACAACGGAACGCTTGAAGAAGGAGGTGGCATAAATGCCGAAAGCATTAGCGTTGTATCTGCGACTTTCACAAGAAGATATAGACATTCGGCGTAATGCCGCCAAAGACGAGAGCAACAGTATCTCTGCTCAACGTAGCCTTATTACAAAGTATATCGACGATACCCCTGATCTTTGCAATCTCCCACGGTTGGAGTTTTGCGACGATGGGTTTTCCGGTACAAACTTCTCCCGTCCCGATTTTCAGCGTATGATTGAGCTGACCAAGCAGGGCGAAATCGGCTGTATCATCGTAAAGGACTTATCTCGTTTCGGTCGTGATTATCTTGAAGTGGGCGACTATTTGGAACATATATTTCCGTTCCTCGGTATCCGCTTTATTTCCGTCAACGACCATTACGACAGCTCTGCTCACGATGGAAAGACCGTAGGTATGGATATCACGTTCCGCAACCTTATCTATGATTACTACAGCAAAGACTTGTCCTCAAAGGTCAAGACGGCGATGCGTTCCAAACAGGAAAAAGGCGAATACGTTACCTGTGTTCCTTATGGATATAAGCCCTCACCGGAAAACAAACACAAGATGATTATTGACGAACCTGCAGCACAGATTGTCCGTGAGATTTTCGATGCGGCTATTGCAGGCAAGTCCACAAGTGAGATTGCCGCAAATCTGAATGCAAGAGGTATTCCGACACCGAACGAATATAAGAGAGTTCGGCGTAAAGATAAAGGCGAACCCCAATGGACACATCCTCGGATCACCTACATGATTCGTAACATCAAATACACGGGTGTTATGACCAACCATACAAGGGAAAGCCGTTTCATCCGTGATAAGAACCAAAGGCGTGTTCCTATGAGCGAGTGGATTATTCATCCCGACGCTCACGAAGCAATTATCCCTCGTGAGAAATGGGAGCAGGCAAATGAAATGCTCCGCAACCCGAAGAAAGTCGTTAAGGCGGTTCTTGAACAGCCCGACAGAGTTTATTATTGTGCTCATTGTGGCAGAAAGCTCCGCAAGACTTACGGTTCCGACCAGTATTATTCTTGTGTATCTGCCAAGTATCAGCACGACAGCGAGTGCTCCGGTATTCGTTTGAAAAGAAGCGAAATGGAAGATGTTCTCGTTGAAGCGTTGCGAGCACAAATCAACTTTGTGAAGCAGACAAGGCAGATCGCCAAGAAAGAAAAGGTCTCTCCGAGCGTGGAGTGCTACCGTGCCATTACGCAGATTGACAAGGAACTGGCACAGCTTCAAAACAAGAAACTGGAACGCTATGAAGCATATCGCTCCGGTGAAATCAGCCGTGAGGAGTTCATCAAAGCTAAAGATCAAATTACCACCCAGGCAGATGAACTTGCCGCAAAAAAAGAACAGCTTGAAAGAGACTACCAAGCCCTGCTTCAAGCCAAGCAACACGAGGCAGAAACAAAAGCCGAGTTCTCCCAAGCTGAAAAGGTTCTTGCCGATTTTGACGCAGGATTGCGAGAGCATCTATATGAAGCAATCGAGCAAGTAATCGTAACCACCAACGAACAAATTGAAATCAAGTGGGTATTCGCAGACATCTTCGCTCAGAAGGAAGAAATCTGCTGATTTTGAACAAAAAGAGGTTTTTGCCCCTATTATTACACGAGCACCCAGCACATGACCGTCTCTGTCGAGAGTTGTCAAAAACGGTCAAAGCCCTTGGAAAATCAAGGGTTTTGACCAAAGTGTTAATTTTTTTGCTTCTCTCTTGACACGTTGAGACGACCTTGGGCGTGTCGTCATTCCAAAGGAAATTCGCCGTACCATGCGGATCCGTGAGGGTGATCCCCTTGAAATTTACACCACCAAAGAGGGGGAAGTCATCTTTAAGAAGTATTCCCTGTTAGGGGGCTTGGAGGATTTTGCCGCCCAGTTTTGTGATACCCTCAGCCGCAGCACCGACTTTACCGCCGCTATCACCGACCGCGACAGCATTATCGCCGTGGCGGGCGCACCCAAGCGGGAATTGTTGGGTAAGACGGTGTCGGAGCGGCTGGAAAAGCTCATGGTAATGATCCTGACCGGTTGCAGAGAGGGTGGTGAGAGTTCTGCCGTGGAAGCTGTTGTTGAGAGTTATTACGGTAGTATATTCAGCGCCCTTATTGAGCTCTCCGTATTTTCTTGCCACCTTTATTGCACATTCATTCGCCTCTGCGCCGGAATTTGAAAAGAAAACCTTTTTAGCACCTGTTTTTTCGCATAGCAATTTTGCTAGACGTGCACAGGGCTCTGTATAGTACAAATTAGACGTGTGCTGATATTTATT
>CALFMA010000101.1 GCA_937880065.1 uncultured Ruminococcus sp. | reverse complement strand
GCATGGGGCGGTATAGCATGCAGATTTGACACGAATACTTTTTGTGATAGACTTAAAAGTATCAAGCGAGGGATTTATGATGTTGTGGTTGTTTAACTGTGTTTTTATATTGCTGTTTACGTACCTGTTCGGCACATGGGCGGGGGTATTGTGTGGTATTTACATGCTGGGGATTGCGTTTTTCATTGCACGATATAATCGCTTTGCGGTTCAGGTTATTGATAAACAACGCCAAGAAATAGAAAAATTACGCAAGAAATAAAAAATCCCCCGATTTTTCGGGGGATTTTTTATTATTTATTCCTTTTCAATAAAGGGGAGCGCATCAATAAGCCCTGCATCAAGCTTCTGAATTGCAATAGCATCTGCGGCTGTTATACCGCTTCCGGGGTTGCAGCAATCTGCATTTTTAAGTCCCTGCTCTGTGAGTTTGTATTTATCGCCGTTTGCAAGATTCTGGAAAATAGCAGCTGCGTCAGCGATTGATACCTTTCCGTCACGGTTTGCATCACCGAGAAGAACATCAGTTTCGGGAGGAGTTGTAGGAGCAGTTGTTGTAGTTGTAACAACAGGCTCAGTTGTGCTTACAGTTGTGGTTGTAGTATCAACAGAAGAAGTTGTAGTAGTTGCAGGTTCTGTTGTGGTTGTAGTAACAGGCTCAGTTGTTACAGGAGGCTCATTGCCCTCTGTCCATACGCCTGTGAGAACGATACCTGAACCGGGAATTGCACCCTTGATAAGGTATTCGCTTCCTACGGGATAAATTTCGCCTTCTGAATCCTTCCAGCCTGCAAAGGTCATTCCATCAACAGTATGCTCAGGGTCGGGACAGATAATAGTTGTATCTGTAAGACCTGGAACCTTTTTATTTTCTCCGCCGTTGCCTGTCTTGAAAACTACGTTATAGTTCTTAGGCTCCCATACAGCTGTAAATGTAACATCTTCGCCCGGGAATGTAACAGTTGCGCCGGGTTTGTACTGTTGACCGTCATAGCTTGAAATCCAGCCTACAAGGTTAAATCCGTTTCTTGAAAAACGGTCGGAAGCAGCAAGTTCATCTCTGCCTTCTTCCATTTTGGGGAATATAACAGATGTGTTTCCGTTTATACGGTCAACATCGCCTGTTGTGAATGTAACCATGATTTGTTTGAGCCAGATAGGATATAATGTAATCGGCTCTGTACCCATGATAAACTTTGTGCCGAATTTATAAACACGCTCGCCGTCTGTAAGACCGCTTGATGTAAGGTCAATTTTGTTTTCGCCGAAATCTTCAATCTTGATTGTTGTATAGTTCGGTTCGAAAAGCATACCGGGGATAGCTCTTGTATCTTTAAGCCACTCAGGTCTTTCCAGTTCTACTCCGTCATATTCAAGGACATACTTTACATCAGTAAGATTTTTTTCGGCATAATCGTACCAGATAGCCTTGAAAACGATTGTATCTTCTGCATAATCCGCAGGAATACGGTATGTTTCGCCGCCCTCATATCCATAGAAACCGTCAGCTGTCCAGCCCTCGAAGCCGTGAGTTTTTGAAGTGAATTCGCCAAGGGGAATTGCAATAACGGAACCTGCTGTGGCAGTAAATGAACCGTAGTCGTTAATGCTTGAAAGTTCGCCGTCTTTTCTGTAATCGGGTTCAATCTTATTCTTGTCAAGGACGAAATCGAAAATTACTTCAACTTCTTTTCCTTCTTCGGCAAATACGGTTGGGAAACATCCCATAGAACCGCATACGGTCATTACAGCTGCTGAAAAAAGAGCTGTGGTTTTCTTGAAAATCTTATTCATTTTTTCCCTCACATTTCTGATACTCTGTGTATCACTTAAAACTGTTTGTTTCTTCGCTGTAAACGTAACCAATGGTCATAAGCTTTTTTTCCAGTTCTTCTCTTGAAATGCAAAGACTTCCGCACAAATCGTCAAGATTTGAGTATTCGTCACGGAGTTTGGTGTTAATGTAGCTAAGTAGAATAGCGGGGTCATTTGGAATGTTCATTTCAGTTTTCCTTTCAAAAAAAGATTGGTTGCCGCAAAATGTGCTAATATTTCACGGCAACAAAAGATTCTCATAACTTTCTCAACTGATTATCTGTTTTATAGCTTGATATAAATATACAATAAAAATCGCAGTATGTCAATGGTTTTTCGGGATTTTTCAGACTTTTTAAATGTGAATTTTTCGTGAATAAGTATATTGGTTTAAGAGTTACGATTATTTCTCTTTCTTAAATCAAAAGGTTAAAAATTTGGGGAAATACCGCTTTTTGTTAATATTAATCTGATTTTACGAATTTACAAATATTTCATAAATTCTTATATGTAAATTTACAATTATTTTGGCAAGCTGAAATTTTTTGTATTATCCGAAATTGCTGAAAGTTTCCATTACTGTCATTTTCTATCAGTTAGTCAATACTAACCAAATAAAAACAGTTGCTTTTGTACAAAATACACAATAAAAATATCTGTAATTAGGCTAAAAAAGCGATAGCAATTTTTTTGATTATGTGGTATAATGTTATTTAGATATGTGGGGTATGTATGTGTCACGATGACATTGTTATTTATTTCACATAGGTCCGCCGCAGATTAGCTCTCTGCGGAACAAGTAAAAAGGAGGTTCATCTTACATGAATTCAGCTAAAGCTACAGTTCCTTTCAATGGAACTAAAGAGCAGGAAGCTCAGCTTCTCGCAGTTATTGCCGAGAAAAAGGACACTCAGGGTGCTCTTATGCCCATTCTTCAGAAGGCTCAGGAAATCTATGGCTACCTCCCAATCGAGGTTCAGAAAATTATTTCCGACAACACAGGTATTCCCCTTGAGAAAATCTATGGCGTTGTAACATTCTACGCTCAGTTCTCTCTCTATCCAAAGGGCGAGTACACAATCTCTGTATGCCTTGGTACAGCTTGCTATGTTAAAGGCTCAGGCGATATCTTCAACAAGCTTTCTGAAAAGCTCGGAATTGCAGGCGGTGAGTGTACTCCCGACGGTAAATTCTCTCTCGAAGCTTGCCGTTGTATCGGTGCTTGCGGTCTTGCTCCCGTTCTTACAGTAAATGAGGACGTTTTCGGCCGTCTTACTGTTGACGACGTTGATAAGATCATCGAAAAGTATAACGCATAATATACATAACTGTTAGGAGGTTAACTTATGAAGACTCTTGAAGAACTCAAGGTAGTCAGAGAATCTATGGAGGGCGAAGTTGCTCTCAGAACTCATGGCAATGCTTCTTCAAAATATGAAAGACACGTTCTCGTGTGCGGCGGTACAGGTTGTACATCTTCCGGTTCACCTAAGCTTATTGCTAAGCTTGAGGAAGAATTCGCTGCAAAGGGACTTACAGAAAAGGTTCAGCTCGTTAAGACAGGCTGTTTCGGTCTTTGCGAAAGAGGTCCTATCCTCATCGTTTATCCCGAGGGCTCTTTCTACTCACGTGTAGAGCTTGACGAAATTCCACGTATCGTGGACGAGCATCTCATCGGCGGAAACCCTGTTAAGGAATTCCTCTATGAAGAAACTGTTGACGGTGACAACATCAAGTCACTTGACGATACTTCATTCTATAAAAAGCAGCAGCGTGTTGCTCTCAGAAACTGCGGTGTTATCAATCCTGAGTGCATCGACGAGTACATCGGCCGTGACGGTTATAAGGCTCTCGGCAAGGTACTTACAGAGATGACTCCTGAGGACGTTATCCAGACAATTCTCGATTCAGGCCTTCGTGGACGTGGAGGCGGCGGATTCCCCACAGGTATGAAGTGGAAGCTTGCAAGAACTATCGTTCCGGACGCTGACATCAAGTATGTTTGCTGTAACGCTGACGAGGGTGACCCGGGTGCATTTATGGACAGAGCAGTTATTGAGGGTGACCCACATAACCTTATTGAAGGTATGCTCCTTAGGGTCATACCCTTCAAGAGGAACAGCAACCGTTTCCTTCTTATCGGAGGAATAAGTAGATTTAAATTCCTCAACCAAAGGTCTGTAATCAATTCCTAAAAACTCGGCATACTTACGCACATAACCTTTACCATAAATAGCTGCAGCAATACGGCTATAATCTTCTGCCTCAATATCTACAATCATTTGTGGGTTCATTTTAATGCGCTCTGCAACCACTGACTCACTATAACCCCGTTTAATACGAGCCTCTCTTAAGATTTGTCCTAATGCCATAATAACTTCCTCCTAAAATTACATTTCATCTACACCATCGTTGGACGGTTCAAGAGTTGTACGCAAAATTTCTCTAGGACCACTTCCATTTGCAGGGCCGATACAGCCACGAGCCTCAAGCTCATCCATTATGCGAGCAGCTCTATTAAAGCCAATACGCAGCGTTCTTTGAATAGAAGAGGTAGAAGCACGGCGAGTTTGTACGATATACTCCAAAGCCTTACGCATTAGCTCAGTATCAGCATCCTCGTCGCTGTCACCATCTCCACCATCAGAGCTACTGCCACCGCCAAAGCCATCCTCGGATTTGTCTGACATATTATCAAGCTTATCCTTTAGCTCATCAACATAAATTGGTTCACCTTGCTTCTTATAGCTATTAACTAAATCCTCAACCTCTTGGTCACTAATCCAGCAACCTTGACCACGATAAGTTGAGCCCATAGAAGGATCACAGAAAAGCATATCGCCATAACCAATTAAATGCTCAGCACCGACTTGGTCGAGAATAGTCTGGCTATCAACACGCTGGGAGACTTTAAAGCCAATTCTTGCAGGGAAGTTTGCTTTAATAATACCAGTGATAACACCGACAGATGGGCGCTGGGTTGCAAGAATCATGTGAATACCGACAGCACGTGAAAGCTGAGCAAGACGCACAATTCTTGGTTCAACATCATTTTTAGCTGTAAGCATTAGGTCAGCCATTTCATCGATAACGATTACAATGTAAGGTAGCTTATCTGGCAAATCCTCCTCATCATCATCGATTAAGCCGAACATAGTTGTTTGCTTAACTTTTTCGCGGGAATTAAAGCCAATAATATTTCAGCAATTACTAAATATTTAACATGTTGATATTCAATTTCATATAATTTGGATGGTGGAACAGTTTCTACAGCAAACAAGACAAGCTACAACATTACAACAGAAACATTCACACTCAACAATCCAACAAGAAATGGATACACATTTGTAGGATGGTATGTAGATGGAAATTACACAGCTGAATTTGATTTTGCAAATACAGTAATAAATGCAGATACAGAAAGTTATGAATTTTTATCAGGTAAAGAAGAAAAATTAATAGAAATTAAAAATTATATGCAAGATTAGTAAACGAAATCAAACCTAAAGTATGGAGTAAATGGTATTTCGTG
>CALFMA010000100.1 GCA_937880065.1 uncultured Ruminococcus sp. | reverse complement strand
AGAAACGCAGCAGCAAAGGGCTTTATCAATGCCGCCGCCGTGACGCTGAAATACACGGCAATACTTGTGCCGCTGAAACTGATATTTTCGCTGTTTGCGGCAATTGTGCTGAATATGCAGATAAAGGGAATGGGCGTTTACCGCACAATTTTCTACATTCCCTCAATACTCGGTTCAAATCTTGCAGTTGTAATTATGTGGCAATTTTTGTTCACCGCTGACGGTCTTGCAAATCAGCTTCTTGAAGCGGTGGGATTATCTCCCATAGGCTGGTATGGCAATTCAGCTGCGGCAATGGGAATAATAATCCTTTTAAGGCTGTGGGAATTCGGCTCAACAATGGTAATTTTCCTCAACGCATTAAGAGATATTCCAAAGGAATACTACGAAGCGGCAAAAGTTGACGGCTGCGGCAGAATACGTGGATTTTTTGCAATTACCCTGCCATTGCTGAAAAATGTGTTTTTCCTTAATCTCATATTGCAGATTATTTCGGCAATGCAGGAATTCAACGCTCCCTATATGATAACAGGCGGCGGACCGCTGAAAGGCACATACACCCTCGGAATGTTGATTTACGACGAAATGTTCAGCTATCACAATATGGGATATGCCAACGCAATATCGTGGGTAATGTTCGTGATTATTGCCTTAATCGTGGGAATTATGACAGCGGTGACAAAGAGGGGCAGGGCGGAAATATGAAAAAGGCTATTATTTATATTCCCCTTACCCTGTGCGGAATTATTATGCTATATCCTCTTTTGTGGCTTGTAGGGGCAAGCTTCAAATCAAATGAGGAAATATTTTCAACAATTTGGTTTATACCGCAGCACTTCGATTTTTCCATTTACAAAAGGGCATGGCAGACGGTGACGGATTACACTATGGGGCATTATTTCCTCAACACATTTGCAATAATCCTGCCGAAAACTGTTTTTGCAGTTGTATCATCGGTTCTTACGGCATACGGCTTTGCACGTTTTGATTTTCCCTTGAAAAGGCTGTTTTATGCACTTTTTATGGGTACAATGTTTATGCCTGCCATTGTCACAATTATGCCTATGTACCTTATGTGGAGCAATCTCGGAGTTCTTGATACATATATTCCTCTGACAATTCCTGCACTTTTTGCGGCAGAGGGTACATTTGTATTTATGATGATTCAGTTTTTCAAGGGCGTTCCAAAAGAATTTGACGAAGCGGCACGAATTGACGGCTGCAATTCAATGCAGATACTTGTGCATATTCTTATCCCATGTATCCGCCCTGTAATTGTATCAGTCTGCGTATTTACATTTTTATGGACGATGAATGACTTTCTGACTCCACTTATTATGATAAGCTCTGTTGAAAAATATCCCCTTTCTCTTATACTGCGGCTATCCGCTGACAGTACAGGAAACGGCTATGAGCAATGCAAAATACTGGCAATGTCCGTAATTGGTCTTATACCCTCAATTGCAGTATTCGGACTTGCACAGAAAAAATTTTTAAGCGGTATTACCGCAGGAGGTTTGTCGGGATGACGGACAAAACCCTGATTGAACAGACTGCCCGTGAATATATTGAAAAGCTTGTTTTAACCTCAGCTCCCATGCGTCCGAAATGGAACAGGGAAAATTATATATTCCGCAAGCAGTCGAAATGGAATTATATGGACAGCTGTATTATACGTTCTTTGCTGATGTTCGGCAAGGATGAGTATATTGACTATGCTGTGAAATTTACTGACAGCTATGTTGACGAATACGGAAAAATCCCCACAATGAATGTCACGGATTACAACCTTGACAACATATGCGGGGGAGTAAATCTTATAAAGCTGCACAGGATAACGGGGGACGAGCGTTATCGCCTTGCTTATGAGTGGCTGGTGCACGAAC
>CALFMA010000099.1 GCA_937880065.1 uncultured Ruminococcus sp. | reverse complement strand
TATGTTATAATTAGGTAAGCAAACTTATGGAGGGAAATATATGAAAAATAAAAAGGGATTTACACTTATTGAATTGATAGTTGTTATCACTATCGTCGGCGTTCTTGCGGCAATTCTTGTGCCTGCTATGCTTGGTTGGATAAAGAAATCCAGAATTACTGCGGCGAATGCTGCGGCATCAGAGGTTGCAAAGTCTATGAATGCTATACTTGCAGATGATGCTCAGTATGACAGCTTTACAGCTAAATTTACTGACGGTGAATATGGCTTTAAGTCAAACGTCGGAACTGCTATTGAAACCATTGTGGACGATGAGAATAACAAGATTTCCGACTATATGAGTACTTATAGTGATTCGCTTGCATCGGAAAAATTCGCTGTATATATCAAAGACGGAATTGTTGTTGCAGCAGCTGCCGAAAACGGTAGATATTACGGAACTTTTCCAATGGTATTGGATAACAAAAATTATGATAAATACATGACAGTTAATACAATGCAAAAGGCTCTGGATGTTGCTTGCGATGAGGTTTCTGCACTTCAAAGTTCATGATTGGTGAAAAATGCTAAATAACTGTTAATTTATACAATATAAAAACGTAAAAGTTGTGCAATATTTCTTCGGTATATTGTTGACAAATTGTGAATAATTTGTTATAATAGTAGTAGGATAATACACAGGAATTTGCCTGTAAAAGAGGAGAGAGAATTATGAAGAAAAAGGGCTTCACCCTTACGGAAATTATGGTGGTTATAACAATTTTCGGTATTTTGATTACGATTATAACTCCTGCGTGGATGAGTTTTTTGAATCGTTCAAAATTCAGAACGTATAATCAAAGAGCGAAAACTATATTCAATGCCGCACAGATTGTCGTTACGGAAATGGAATTCTCAGAAAAACAGTACGTTTCAAGACTTACTTCCGATGGTGTTACCGCAACCGAAAAAGCAACTCTTTATGGAAATATCGCTACTCCCGGAAGTGGTGCTGCAAGAGGTGAATGGTACTTCTATTATGACGGTAAAAACGGATGTATCTGTGATGCTTCTGGAAACTCAATAGTTAGCTCGGATAATACAATTACTGAAGGCGGAATTTATCAGAGTACTCAGGCAGATGCTGTTTTGGATTGGCAGGATAAGCTTGAAAGCGGTATAACACGTATTGCTGGCAAAGATGCTGTATTTAAAATATGGGTTGACGGTTATATTGTAAAGAGTGTTGCTTGTGCAGAAAAAACAAACAGCAGATTTATCGGTGCTCATCCTGTTACAATTTACGACCTTGATGCAAAGAATATTGATACAGATGATTTGAAGCATACTAACGTAAAAGATGTAGATTTAGGCGAATTTGCAACTTGAGTTGAAACTAATTCAATTACATAACACTAATTACAGCACGGTTTATCCGTGCTGTTTTTTGTACATTTTGGAATACGTGTGCATATTATACAAAATGTTGTCGAAATTAAACGCAAACTTTGAATTGACAAAGTGTTGACAAGCCGTAAAAAGTGTGATATAATAATAACTGTCGTCAGGGAACGACAGCGGAAACTAAAAAATCGCATAGATGAGGTGAATGAGTGGAGAAAGTATGAAATGATTTTTGAAAGAGGGAATGAAAATAACCTCTGAGAAAATTAAATAAAAAACTTTTTGAAAACCACTTGACAAACTCTGAAAGATGTGATATAATAGATAGGCTGTCTGATGGCAGGCATCTGAAATCGAGAGTGCTGAAAAAGTTTTTTAAAAAACTTGAAAAAAGTACTTGACAAACGGTTAAAGATGTGATATAATAGAAAAGCTGCACTGCTCAAAAGGCAGAAAGCTGAACAGCATCTTGAAAATTGAACAATGCAAGAAAAGTAACGACCCTTGAGATTTCTTTGAAAAAAGAAGAACTCAAGCAAAGAGTAAAAAATGCGCAGTAATAACGCAAGCGTTATTGAACAGGATTGATTTCATAACAACAAAAGTTGTTTTGATATACTATTTTTATAAAGAGTTTGATCCTGGCTCAGGACGAACGCTGGCGGCACGCTTAACACATGCAAGTCGAACGGAGAATTTTGGATTTATTCAGAATTCTTAGTGGCGGACGGGTGAGTAACACGTGAGCAACCTGCCTTTGAGAGAGGGAT
>CALFMA010000098.1 GCA_937880065.1 uncultured Ruminococcus sp. | reverse complement strand
TGGATTCTCATTCTTCGACTTCCTCACAAATACAGGCGTATGTGCAGCAATAAGCCTTGTTTTCACAATTTTCTTCCTCTATTTTGCATTCAGAAAAGAGCTTGTTACAGCAAATGGTGAGGCTGTTGATATTTCAAAACTCCCCTCCCCTTCATCAGCTATTACAAATAAAAAGGATTTTATAGTAAGCACTCTCATTTTTGCTCTTGCTGTAATTCTCCTTGTAACTCACTCAATGACTCACCTTACAGTTGCTACAATCGGTCTTGGAATTGCAATTATCACATTGCTCACAGCAGGCAAGAACGCTCTTGAACTTATCAAAAAGACAGACTATAAGACACTTGTATTCTTCATCGGCTTATTTATCGTTGTAGGCGGACTTGAAGAAACAGGAATTCTTGAATATATTGCTGAATTCATACGCACAATAAGCGGTGGTAATCCATATGTCACAGTTGCTATTATCCTCTGGATTTCAGCAATTGCAAGTGCATTTATTGATAATATTCCTTTCGCAGCTACTATGGTTCCCGTTATTCAGAGCCTTGCAGGTTCCACAGGTATTCCCATTGATACCCTCTCATGGACACTTGCAATGGGTACAGACATAGGCGGAAGTGCAACTCCTATCGGTGCATCTGCAAACGTTGTAGGTACATCAGTTGCAGCAAAGAACGGCTACCCAATCAGCTGGGGACGCTACTGTGCAAAGCTTGCACCTGCTACAGTTATTGTACTTGCTATTTCAACAGCATATATTTTCTTCAGATATCTTTAATTTTCAAGGAGGTTCATTATGTCACAGATTATTATTTCAGTAGGACGTGAATTCGGAAGTGCAGGACACGAAATTGCAGAAGAACTTGCAAAGCGCTTTAATCTGCCAATTTATGACCGTCACCTTATTACAGAAATTGCTAATAGAACAGGTATGTCAGCAGAGCAGATTGCTAAACACGATGAAGCTCCTAAAACACGTATTCTCTCACGTACAGTAAGAGGCTACAGCAACTCAATTGAGGATAATATCGCTGAAATGCAGTTTGATTTTATCCGCAAAAAGGCTGAAAGCGGCGAATCTTTCGTAGTTGTCGGACGCTGCTCTGAGTCAAAACTCCGTGATTTTGACTGCCTTTGCTCTCTGTTCATCATCGGTGATATGCCATGCAAAATAAAGCGTATTATGGAGCTTTATAATATGAACGAATCCGAGGCTGAGGATTTTATTGAGAAAAAGGACAAGAAGCGTAAGCGTTATCACAACTATCACGTTAAGCTTCATTGGGGCGATTCAAGACTTTATGACCTTACAGTAAACAGCAGCCGCCTTGGAATTGAAAAAACTATTGACTTCCTTGAGTGCTACATCAAGGCAAGAATGGGCGAATAAGACGAAGGGTACCGAATTTCGGTACCCTTATTTTTATACCACAACGCTCTTGGTGAAGCGTATTCCGCCGTTTTCCGCTTCAATGCGTATACTTTCACCCTTGCCCAGCACAGAGCCGATTATCATTTTCGCCAGTTCATTTTCAATTAAATCCGTAACTCGTCGCTTAATCGGTCTTGCTCCGTATTTGTCGGTTTCCCTTGCAGCGGCAACAGCCTCAATTACGTCCTTGCCGTAGATTATGCCAATTCCCAGTGCTTCCGCCCTTATGCGGAGATTTTCCAGAGCCTTTTCGCTGATTTTCATTAAATCCTCCCGTTCAAGACTGCGGAAAACGATTATTTCATCAATTCGCCCTGTAAATTCGGGAGTAAACCTCGACTTCACCGCTTCAAGAACACGATTTTCCCTCTCCGCTGAATTTATGCCGAAACCTAAGCCGCTTTTTCCCGAAAGCTCCGCCCCTACATTGGAAGTCATAATAATCATACAATTGCGGAAACTGACCTTACGCATTGTGGAATCCGTCAATGTGCCGTAATCCAGAATTTGCAGCATAATATTCAGCACCTCAGCATCAGCTTTTTCAATTTCATCAAAAAGCACAAGGGAATAGGGATTTCTCCTAATTTTGTCGCATAAACTGCCGCTGTTGTCGTCATAGCCTGCATATCCGGGAGGTGCGCCGATAAGTTTCGAAACCGAGTGTTTTTCCATATATTCCGACATATCAATACGTATGAGATTTTTCTCCGAACCGAAAAGACAATCAGCCAATGCCCTTGCAAGCTCCGTTTTGCCAACTCCCGACGGCCCCGCAAACAGGAACGATGCCGCAGGTTTACCGCCCTCACCCAATCCCGAACGTGAACGGCATACCGCATTTGTAACCTTTTTCACCGCATAGCTGTGACCGATTACACGCTCCGACAGAGTTTTTTCAAGGAAATTCAGCTGCACTCCCTCCTCAGCGGTTATCTTATTAAGGGGAATTCCTGTTTTCATCGACACCACATTCATAATATCCTCGGCACAGAGAATACTTTCTCCGTCGCCGCCTATAATTCGGCAAATTCCGTCAATTGTGAGATTTTTTCCGTGAAGTTCAAGATATTCCGAATTTTTCATTCTTTTCCCCGAATTACTGCGGATTTTTGCACAGGCACAGGCTTCGTCAAGAACATCAATTGCCTTGTCGGGGAGAAATCTGTCGGAGATATATCGGACAGCCATATTAACCGACAATTCAATCATATCGTCGGGTATCTCAACTCCATGATATTTCTCATACCTGCTTTTCAGCCCCCGAATCATTTCCATACATTCCTCTGCGGCAGGCTCATTGACCTGAATTGGCTGAAATCTTCGCTCCAATGCCGAGTCTTTTTCAATGGATTTGCTGTACTCCTCAAAGGTTGTGGCACCGATTATCTGCAATTCTCCACGGGCAAGCTGAGGTTTCATAATATTAGCCGCATCAATTGCCCCCTCTGCCGCCCCTGCACCTACAATCGTGTGCAGCTCGTCAATGAAAAGGATTATATTCCCTGCATTTACAGCCTCGTCAATACAAGCCTTTACACGCTCCTCAAAATCTCCACGGTATTTCGCTCCCGAAAGCAATGACGTGAAATCAAGGGAAAAAATAAACTTATTTTTAAGGGAATCAGGCACAAGATTTCGCACAAAAAGTTCCGCAACACCCTCAACAATGGCAGTTTTTCCCACACCTGCCTCACCGATAAGACACGGATTATTCTTGACTCTCCGTGAAAGCACCTGCAATACACGCTCAACCTCTTTAATTCTGCCAATTAGCGGGTCGTGCTTTTTTATAAGGGCAATGTCCGTGAGATTTTTGCCGTATCGGAAAAGATTTGGGAGATGTGACATTTTCGGCTTCATTGCTTCATAAAGTCCAACTCTGACTTCAGCAGAGGAAACAGCTTCAAGGCGGCTGCAAATCACAGCCATATTTCCCCCTGCCTTTTTTATGACAGTACAAGCGCTGCAAGAGGCTTCACTTATAACCGATGCAAGAATATGCTCCGTATCCGCAAAGTCCTTTTTCTCCGTTACAGCCGCCTTGCAGGAATTTTCAAGTATACGCTTGGCGGCGGTGGTGAAATACCTCTGATTGAGCATTGAGGGACTGCCCTGCCCCACAAGGGAAATGACCTCCTGCCGAAGTTCATCGTAGGAAACTCCCCCGTCCATTAAAATCTGTGCCGCCTCAGATGTGCCGTCAGCCGAAATTGACAGCACAATATGCTCGCTGCCCACATAGGTATGACCGAGGGACGATGCCTCGTCAATTGCCCCTTGAATAATGTCAGCCGCCTTTTGTGTAAACTTATCTGTGTTAATCATATGCTCTCCTCCGTTCATTTTTCTACTTCTATATTATGCCACGTATACCCTGCGATAACAGTCGAATTACATAATTACCGAAAAAATTTTTGTGCTGATTAATTCTTGAAAAATTTGAAACAATGTTGTAACACAATTTTCGCTATGGCATATTATATACTATGAAACGCAAACAAAGCGGTTCAAATACATTCTCAAAGGAGATATTTATTATGTGTAATTCTTGTTTTGGCGGCAACAGCTGCATGATCATCCTTCTCATCCTCATCTTCTTCGTATTCTGCGGATGCGGCAACAACAACAGCTGTGGCTGCGGCAATAACAATGGCGGCGACTGCGGCTGTGGCTGCGGATGCTAATCTGATTAGCGGCTAATACCAATCCCTAAAACAACAGTAGACAAA
>CALFMA010000097.1 GCA_937880065.1 uncultured Ruminococcus sp. | reverse complement strand
GTCTGAGGAATCTATAACCCCATCGCAATTAGCGTCGCTGTAGTCATTTATTGCTTTTCCAAGAATACCTTTGCCCCCTGTTGACACGTTTGCATAATGGGAAAGCACAAGGCTTGCATCGGAGGAATCTATTGCACCATTTGCGTTTGCATCGCCCATTTCGGGAATGAAATCTGCACCTATAAATCCTCTTTCGGAGTAATTTTCAAAATCCACCGTTGATTTTATGCAGTTGTAACCGTTTATTTCCAAAGGCGATGTGTATTCAGTATATTCGCCCCCATTAACGGAATAGTACACTTTTTCACCGTTTCCGTCAGCAAGTTCAAGCTTTTCGCCCTTTGCAACAAATCCCGAATCAAGGCTGTAGCTTACGGTATTTACGGAATTTCCCAGTACCTTTAAGGAAACATTTCCGATTGTAATTGACAGGTTATACAATTCAAAGGCTGATTTAAAGCCTGTGTAAAGTTCATCAGCTTCCGCAAGATATTCCGTTTCCTCGGGATAAATATCATCATAAAGCTGCTCTCGGAGCTGTTCCAGAATATCGGCTTTTTCGTCGTCATTATACGTATAATCCGACTCTGTGATGTCGTCCCAGTTCTTGCCGTCCATACTGATAAAGCTTTCAAGCTTGCCTGTGTTATTCTGTATTCCCTCGTAATCCGTAAATGTGCCAAGGCTCATACTCTGGCTGTAGGAATCGTCATGGAGATAAAGTGCGGATTCTATGGGAACTACATAGGGATTATCCTTGCAGTACATCTTTACAACTGCGGAAAAACGCTCCCCTGCCGCTATTTCAACGGCTTCATCAAGCTTAACGGTAACAGTTCCCGTAACGTCCGCTATGCCCTTTGTGACTGTAGATGCCTTTCCTGAAACAGGGTTGCTTTCATCGGAAATTCCGCTGTATACCGTGATTTCGTATTCAGTTCCCGCCAATGGGAAATAGAGTGAAACCGCTTCAGCCTGCATTGTTTCCTCTGCTGTGAAAATATTCGCCATATACGAGGGCTTATTTTCGTTTGCATCTACACCTGCATAAAGTGATTGCAGCGGAACAAAAGTGTCGTGGTGATAATTATACTTGTAGTTATTTTTATCTTCAAGTTCACAAACCGAAAATTCGCACAATGAACGGTCATCATAGGAAATCCACATATATCCGTCATTATACATATCCTTGCCCCAGCTGTTCTTTATAAGCCATGCACCGTCATTTTCAGCAGGCAGAGCAAAATTCTCCTTGGGGAAATTATCGTCCCAGCCTATGATTGTAACAGCGTGATTTGCATACTTTGGCTTACGGTTGCTGCGTGAAGAATTGAAGGAACTGTCATAAAATTTTGTGTCATTTGACTGATACGATACGCCTACCGCATTTCCCTCATAAATGAATTTCTTGACAAGGGCATTTACCTCGGCTGTATTTGTTCTGTTGTCGTCATATTCAAATATATAGCCGTTTTTCAAATGATAATCGCTGAGGTATCTCATCTCATCAACTGCATTTTTATCATTAAAAAAGCTCAAATTATCATAGGGCAGGCGGCTTTCATAAACAGGGCCTATCCATTGCGACCAAAGATTTACAGGCATATGACAAGTTCCGCCGCTGTCAATAATTTCCTTGGTTTCTTCTGAAAAACCCGGTACCTGATCATCTCCGTAATATGCGTAATACGCGGTGTGAAGTTCCGACAAATCCACAGAGGGATTGCTTTTTACAACTGAGGTTTCTCCCGATGCAACAGCGGAAAATGCCCAACAAGTACCGTATGAACCCTGGTCTTTCATACTCGTTATTTTATCCGAATCACGCAAATCAAAGCTTTCGGGCAGCTTTTCTCCGCCCCTTTTCAGCGCAGGATTTCCGCTTATACCGCCCTTTCCGGGTGATATGGCGAGTACATTGCTCTCAATTGATTTCATAGCGTCAAGGCGTGGTGCAGAAAGTGAAAATCCGCTTACTGCCATTTCTTTCAGCTGCGGCTGAGTGTCAACTTTTACCGCTGCCGATGAATATAACGGCAATGCCGAACAAAAAACTCCTAATGCAGCAATTGCCGCAATTTTATTTTTCCTCATTATTATCCCTCCGAATTTTTATAACATTAATGCAGAGGATTTCCCTCTGCATTTATAAGTTTTATTTGAAAACAAGATAATAGGCAACTCCATATATCTCCCGTATCCAGTAGGTAGGCAGCAGCCATTTTTCCGTAGAAGCTGAAATATTACGTGCTTCAATGCCCTGCTTTTTCGCCAGTATATCCGCACGAAGCTGATGAAAACCGTCCGTAACTATGGTAATCTCGCCGCACAGCCCCTCTTTGTCAATTATCTCCTTTGAAAAGCGGAGATTTTCCTCGGTGCTTGTGGATTTATCCTCCATAAAAATACGGCTGTCCTCAATTCCTCTTTTCAGAAGATATTTCCGCATTACGTCAGCTTCACTTGTCACCTCATCGCTGCCCTGACCTCCCGATACAATGACTTTTACGTCGCTATTTTCCGATAGATAGTCATAGGCGGCATCAAGTCTGCGTTTCAACATACGGCTTGGAGTTTCCCCGTTAATCTGACAGCCGAGAACAACAACGGTAGTCTGACTGTTTTTCGGCTTATCATTCATAGCCTTAACCATAAAACAGCTTATAACAACTGCTGCAATCAAGGCTATACAGGCAATTCCCCCTGCTGTAAACAGGAAAATCCGCCCGCCCTTATGGGTAAGCATACGGCTGAACATTTGTGCAAATGTGCCACGGAATACCACCATAAAAAAGAGTATAACAGATACTGCCACACCTGTGATATTGCCGATATTCACAATAGCCGAAAGCATTGGCGTCATAAAATGAATTGCCGAAAAAACAAGCAAAACCGCAATAATTATTCTGATAATAATCTCAACTGTCAATTTCATTTCCTATCCTATTTCTTTTTTGATGTTAATTTAAGTATTTTTTCAATCTCCGAATATTCTGTGGATTCGCTGCCTATGAATGTGGGTACGGAATTGTACAAGCCGTGGAAATCAGAACCGCCTGTGCGGATAAGTCCGTATTTGTCGGCAATTTCCGTAAGCTTTTCACGGTATGCCGCATCAGCTGAATAGTGACCGATTTCAACGCCATCAATTTTTCCCTTTTCAGCCAGTTCCTCCAAGAGTTCAATGCTTTCATACTGGGCAGGGTGGGCAAGAACAGCCGCACCGCCTGAGAGATGAATAAGGTCGATTACGGAATGTACATCGGGATATTCACGCTCCACATAACAGCTGCCTGTTTTCGGATTGAACAGTTCCCTGTCAAGGTCCCCGTAGAATTCAAGGGCATAGCCGTAATCAATCAAAGCACGCATAATGTGCTGTTTGAAAATGCTTTTTGAAGATGTGGTATGCTTCAATATACTTTCAATAGTAATGGGATATTTTGCCATTACCTTTTCAATCATTTCCTTTGAAGTCTGTTTACGGATTTCACAGCATTTAAGGCAAAGCACTTCAAGGCGGTCAGGCTTCTGGGGATTATAGCAGAGAACGTGAACCTTGCGGCCTCTCTCCCTGTCCCATGCGGAAAGCTCAACACCGTGGAGCATTTTAATTCCTGCACGCTGTCCGAGAACATCGGCACGGGAAAAAGAAGCCATAGTGTCGTGGTCGGTAATGGAAAGCCATTCCACACCTGTACGCTGAGCCTGCAAAATTATATCTTCAATTCCGAGAGAGCCGTCCGAAAGCTTTGTATGGCAATGTAAGTCGCAAATCATAATATACCTCCTACGTATATTTTCAATAAATTATATTCACAATTTCGGATAATTTTTACCGTCAAAAATTTTATGGATATAATTATATCATACTTCACGACAAATTGCAAGCTTTTTTGTGCTTTTTCACAATATTTTCATTTTGAAAATTAATGCCATATCGAAAACACACTAATTCAACGCCGCATACAGCTCCGATTTTCTGAATCCCGTTTCCTTTGCCACAGCTTTGCAGGCTTCCGTAGGCTTTTCGCCTTTTTCTATAAGCCGTTTCACCTGCTCCATAGCCTGTTCAAGGGTAATTTCCTCGCTGTCTGAGGTATTTTTTCCCTCTAAAACAAGTACAAATTCCCCTCTCGGCTCGGTAGTATTGTAATACTCCACCGCCTCTGAAAGGGTAAATCTGATAACTTCCTCATGAAGCTTTGTAATCTCACGGCAAATGGCTATTCTACGCTCTCCGCCGAAAAAATCCGCCATATCTGCAAGGGTATTTTTCAGCTTATGGGGAGCTTCGTAAAAAATCATTACTGCCGTTTCATTCCGCAGAAGTTCAAGCCGCTCCTGTCGCTCCTTTTTCGGCACAGGGAGAAAGCCCTCGAATGTAAAACGATTTATGTGCAGTCCCGACAATGCCGCCGCTGATGCCGCCGCAGTAGGTCCGGGAACTACTCTTACTTCAATTCCGTTTTCGGCACACATACGCACAAGAACTTCACCGGGGTCGGATATGCAGGGCATTCCCGCATCTGTCACAACTCCGCAGTTCTGTCCGCTTAAAATCCTGTCGATTATCCTCTGTGCCTCGCTTTTACTGCTATGCTCGTGAAAGCTGACAAGCTCATTTTTGATTTCACAGCGGTTGAGAAGTTTCAGCGTAACTCTCGTATCCTCGGCACATATAAAATCAACTTCCTCCAGCATACGCATCTGACGGAGGGTTATATCCTCCATATTTCCAATGGGCGTACCTATTATATATAGTATGCCTGTCATATTTCCTCAACCTCTTTTCCTGTGTTGTATATTTTCTGCAATTCCTCGGAAAATCCGTTTTCGCTCCTAATGTAAAGCTGCGGCTCAACCTGCATAAAAGGCTTTGACCCCTTTTTGCCCTCGATTAAAAACAGCCATGGTGCATCATCGGGAGTTTTAGAAACAAAGCGTATACGCTTAGGCTCGATATTATGATTTTTCATTGCAAAAATCACGTCAGACAGCCTTTCAGGGCGGTTGCACAGGCATAATCTGCCACCTAATTTCAGAAGTTTTTCTGCCGCACCGCATACATCATCAATATTGCACATAATCTCGTGACGGGCAATTCTCTGTGCCGTTATAACGCTTTCAAATCCTGCATTTTCAGCCTTATATGGCGGATTGCAGGTCACAAGGTCAAGTCTGCCCAAGGGTGCGTCCTCCCACAGTTCCTTTAAATCGGCACAAATGGGAATAATTCCCATAGTTTCGCTTTTTTCCATCCCCATTTTAAGCTGGTCAATTGCTCCCTGCTGAATATCCACCGCATATGTAACCTGCGGCGGCATTTTCTTCTGCATAATAAGCGGAATGATTCCACAGCCTGTTCCAAGGTCGCAAGCCATATCCTTTCTGCGGTATCCCGAAAAATCCGCAAGAAGAAATGCGTCCGTGCCAAAGCGGTGGTCGCTGCTTGCACACACGTAAATTTTATCAGTTAACTTTTCAAAATTATATTCCATATTTCGCCTTTTTCACCTTTAGAGGTTCCCTTATATAATAGTACCGCCGCCGACAACAATATCGCCGTCATAGAATACCACAGCCTGTCCCGATGTAACGGCTCTCTGCGGCTCATCAAATTCCACAAGATAATTTCCGTCCGCCATTTTTGAAAGAGTTGCGGCACAATCTCTCTGGGAATATCTCGCCTTTGCAGTAATCCGCATTGGCTCTGTGATTTCCTCAACGGAAATGAGATTTACATTTTCCGCAATAAGGGACATTGTGTATAAGTCCTTTTCCTCACCTAAAACAACAGTATTCGTCTTATAATCCTTTTCCACCACATAGGCAGGCTTTCCAAGGGAAATTCCAAGCCCCTTACGCTGTCCCTTGGTGTAATTTATATGCCCCTTGTGTTTGCCGAGGATTTGCCCCGACATATCCGTATAATTTCCCGATACGGACTTTTTCCCTGTGAATTTTTCAATAAATTCCACATATTTTCCATCGGGAACAAAGCATATATCCTGACTGTCGGGCTTATCCGCATTAATCAAGCCATTTTCTGCGGCAATTTCACGGACAGCCGATTTTTCGAGATTTCCCAAAGGAAAAAGAGTATGTGCAAGCTGTTCCTGCGTCAAAGAATAGAGCATATATGTCTGGTCCTTGCTCCTGTCGGCGGAGCGTTTCAGCAGATATCTGCCGCTTTTTTCGTCATATTCGCATACTGCATAATGACCTGTTGCTATGTAATCACAGCCCTTTTCCTTGGCGATTTTCAGCATATCACCGAATTTCACACAACGGTTGCACTCAATACAAGGGTTTGGCGTTCTTCCGCAAAGATAGCTGTTACAGAAATATTCCATAACATTTTTGCGGAAACTGTCCTTCATATCAACAGTCAAATGCTGAAATCCCAGCCTTTCCGCTACGCCCTTTGCATCTCCTGCTCCCGATAAATTGCCATTATTCCGTGCATTTCCGCATATTACAATATCCTCATCGGAAAACATTTCAAGGGTAACGCCCACAACGTCATATCCCTGATTTTTCAAAATCAGAGCCGCCGCAGAGCTGTCAACTCCCCCGCTCATTCCAATCATTACCTTTTTCATATAAAAAGCCTTTCAATTTCTTTCAGCGATGTAAAATAATAATCCGCAGTTTTTTCAAGTTCCGCCCTGTCAGGCTCTGACGACTTATCATAGACAGCCGCAGTTACAAAACCTGCATTTTTCGCCGTTTTTACGCTGTGGAGAGAATCCTCCGCCACCAGTATTTCTTCGGGAGCAGCACCTAAAATTTCTGCCGCACCCATAAATATATCGGGGAATTTTTTTCCCCTCGGATACTCCCTGTCCGTCAGCAGAAACTTCATTCTCTGGTACAATCCAAGTCTTTTCAGTACAGCTGTGGCAAGGGAATTATATGTTGCTGTTGCGATGCCGTAGGGTATGCCTTTTTCATCAAGAAAATCAAGCAATTCCACCGCATAGGGTTTAAGAGGAATTCGCTCCTCATACTCAAACCGCACAAGCTCCTCAATGCGGTTTATCACGTATTCCTGCGAACATTTCAGATTGAACTGCTCAATGAAAAATGCCGAGGACTGCTCCACAGTCATACGCTTTACTTTTTCCGAAACCTCACGGGGCGGATTTTCAACGCCGTTTTCAAGAAGAAAATTCCTGTCAACGTCATACCACACCTGCATTGAGTCAATGAGAGTTCCGTCCAAGTCAAAAATAATGAATTTTATCATCAATTCGCTCCGTTATTCTTCATCTTTATTTTTAAACAGAAAGTCAAGGTCAGTCGGCTTATTTTCTTCAAGCCAATCTTTTTTCTCCTTTTTTGTGGAATAATCCTGCCCTGCTGATTCGGGATTTCCGCAGAGAATTACTGCCTGTTTGCCCATTTCGTTATAGATACGCTCAAATCGTGCCATATCATAGGTAACATTTCCCTCCATAGGGTCGGCAACGTGAACAACTCCCTCATCGTTATCAAAACCGTAAACCGTAAGGCAATGCTGATAGCCGTTGAAGTAGAAATCTTCACCGCAGCCAAGTCTGAACTGGAAAGTCGCATGGGTTTCACGCTGTCCGATTGTTGACCATACAATAACAGGATAACCCTGCTCAATCTGATATAAAACCTCTTGCAAAGATATGCCTGTAAGTTCAAGGGCATACCAGTCAGAGCCGAGGTAATCAAAATAATCATTGGCTACTTTTATTATAACAGGAGAATTACAGCCAAAGCCGTTTGTTGCTCTGGGGTTGCCTAAATACACCTTATCCATATTGTAATATCCGTCAAAATCTGTCGGCATAAAGGTATCGCACAATGTCACCTTGTCAATGTCAAAGCCGTAGAAATTCAAAGTCTGGGTAAGGGCGGTGATTTCGCATCCCGTAGGCAGTTCGGGATTCTGCAACACAGCTTCAAATCCGTCTATAACGCATTTTTTCGCCAACTCATACCCCTCTGGCATTTGCGGATTTATCTCAACAGGGGGCGGATTTCCCTCTGTAGTAGGCTCCGTAGGCGGTTCTGTAGGCGGCTCGGTTGCAGATTCTGTGGGAGCAGTAAAGTCCCCTACATCGGCACGTGGCACGGTAGTACCGCAGGAAAATGCCGATATACTTAAAAATAATGCTGCTAAGACAAGTTTTTTCATATTCTACTCCTGAAGTATAATCTTCGCAGTAAATTCCCTTTGTGTGGGAATGACGTTTTCAAATGCAAGTCCGTATATATCGGAGGCGGTGGATTCAAGTTCCGCAAATCTTCCCGATATACCGTCATTTCTTGATAATTTCGCAAGAGAGGTATCAAAGGGAATAAGGCTTTTTCCCTTTGCCTCTGCAAGTATTTCCCGTCCCCTGCCATTGAGGGCAATTATACGCCCATATGGCGAAAAATTTTTTATATCTTCTTTTGTTATGCCTATGAGCAGAGATAAAACAATTCGTCTTATTCTTGCCATTGTAAAGCGTTTCGTCTTTACACTTTCAAAAAATTCGTCAAGGGAAGTCGCTCCCCTTGCGGAATAAATCCGTTCTGCCAAGCCATCTGCACAATCGGCTGTATTTTTTATTTCTTCCGGATTTGCCGTTCTGAGGCGATATAAAATTGCCCCTTCAAGGCGGTGTATATCTGCCCTATCTCCCATTATCAGTTCAGCGGAATTTTTCGGGAGAAATGCCGCTGAATCCGCCATATTCGCCCTTATATAGGAAGCACTTGCATAGCCGCCGCATATTTCTCCGCTGTCATGACCTGCTCCTGCACGTTTAACTGTAAATGGCGATATATGGGAAGAAAAATACTTTATCGCCCTTATGTATTCAACTCCCAGCACATTATTAGGCTGTGAAATGATTTCTGCCGCTTTGGGATAAAGTTCCCCAAGAACAGCGGAAACTGCCTTTGCATAGGTACTCCCCTGCTCCGTAAGATCACGGATTTTCGGGGAATTTTCAATTTCCGCAAGGGCATCTGCCGCTGAAATAAGTTCACCAACGTCACCACATTCGCTGCCGAATGAAATTTCGTCCACTACTCCAAGGCTGTTGAGAAGATGAACTGCTCCCCTTGCAAAAAGTTCCGCAGGGGCAAGACTGTACATCACAGGCAGTTCAATTACAAGGTCAACACCGCAATTTACGGCGATTTCAGCACGTCTGAATTTATCCGCAACGGCTAAATCCCCACGCTGAACGAAATTTCCGCTCATCACGGCAACAATATGAGTTGCACCGTTTTTTCGGGTTTCTTCAATGTGATACATATGACCATTATGGAAAGGATTATATTCGCATACAATTCCGCTTATTTTCATATTATTAACCTCCCACAATAGTATATACTCTTTTATTATACCTCTTTTCACATTAAATTGCAATACATTTGAAAAGATTTCCGCTGTTTGATATTTTTTTCACATAAATTTCCGAAAATTTCCAAAAAAGACTTGATTTTTTCTGAAAATAGTATATAATAATATATGGTACTATAAACAAAGGGGCTTTTTCCCTTTGATGAAAGGAATTTTATAATGATTATTTTAGTTGTAAACGCAGGTAGTTCTTCTCTTAAGTATCAGCTTATTGATATGGCTGATGAAAGTGTTATCGCTAAGGGTAACTGTGACCGTATCGGTATCGACGGACACATCGCTCACAAGGCTGCTGACGGCAGAACACTTGATGAGGACTGTGCATTCCCCACACATACAGAAGCTTTCATGAAGCTTGTTGAGGCTCTTACTGTAAGCGATGCTAAGGTTATTGACAGCATGGATCAGATTTCAGCTGTTGGTCACCGTATCGTGCAGGGTGCTGATATTTTCGATAAGTCCGTTCTTGTTACAGATGAAATCATCGACAAGATTGATGAACTCCGTGAGCTTGCTCCTGTACACAACCACGCTCATGCACTTGCTCTCCGTGCCTGCAAGAGCGTAATTCCTGCAAATGTTCCTCAGGTTGTTGTATTCGATACAGCTTTCCACCAGACAATGCCCGAAAGAGCTTACATGTACGCTCTGCCTTACGAATACTATGAAAAATACAAAATCAGAAGATACGGTTTCCACGGTACATCCCACAGATTCGTATCTGAAGAAGTTGCTAAAATGCTGGGTAGACCCTACGAAGAAACAAAAACAGTTACATGCCACCTGGGTAACGGCGGTTCCATCTGTGCTGTAAGAAATGGTAAATCCATCGATACAACAATGGGCTTCACACCTCTGGAAGGTCTGGTAATGGGTACTAGAGCTGGTGACATCGACGCAGCTGTAATCACATACCTGATGGAAAAAGAAAACCTGACAGCAGCTGAAATGGACAACATCCTGAACAAACAGTCTGGTGTACTGGGTATCTCCGGTGTATCCTCCGACTTCCGTGACATCGAAGAAGCTTCCGAAGCTGGTAACGCAAGAGCAGGTATGGCTCTGGACGTATTCGCTTACAAAGTAGCGAAGAGAATCGGTGCTTACACAGCAGCTATGAACGGCGTTGACGCAATCGTATTCACAGCTGGTCTGGGTGAAAACTCCGCTTCCACAAGAAAAGAAATCTGTGACTACCTGGGCTACCTGGGCGTACACATCGATTCCTACAACAACTCTCTGAGAGGCAAAGCAATGGAAATCTCCGCTCCCGACTCCAGAGTAAGAGTATTCGTAATCCCTACAAACGAAGAACTGGTTATTGCAAGAGATACAAAGGAACTGCTTGACAAATAATCTAAATGCCTGTATAATATATCGGTACGACTGTTTAGGGGTGATTTAAATGATTATCGAAATGGGATATCTGTTCAACAGAAAGGGTTCCACCTTACCTGTGGAATTGGTTGAAAAGATCGATGATGTGAAGGATTATCCCGACGTAGTGGAATTTGTAGAGCCTGTAAGAATTGAGGGAACTCTTAAGAATGAAGACGATGTTTTCGTTCTGGATGCAAAGGGTGTAAAG
>CALFMA010000096.1 GCA_937880065.1 uncultured Ruminococcus sp. | reverse complement strand
GTTTTTTCTCAAAAGGGTTTTTTAGAGATGCCCGTATATGAATACTTTCTCCAATAATCTAAAAATACGCCGATTAAATAAAGAATAATCGACGTATTTTCATATATTTCATTATTACAATCCAAGAGATTTCAACTCAGCAATTTTCTGATCTAAAAAATTATTAAGATTTCTATTATACATATCAATCAAGCATTTAACATAATCAAGGGCACCACTTTCTATAGAACCTTTTGCCCATTTCAACGCATTTCCTAAATCTTTTCCAAGCTCTGTAGATGCTTCACCAGCTTTATAGCAATACATATCCTTTCCGCGATAGTCTTCAGTATCATCATAATCTATGTAAACTTTATACTCAGACGCACCATAACTAAATTCACTTTTCACTTTACCAATAAAATTGTTACTAATTACCTCACCACGATTAAGCATTTTCCAAACAACATTATTTGTATCCGGAAATACATCAACATTGCAAAAGTCAGAAGAAACTTTGGTATTTGAAATCGTTACAGATATAGCTTTAAGTATGTCTGATATTTTTTTATTATTCTTTGCATAAACACTATCACTATCTGTAGTATAATATGGTTTAATGACATTAATTCGATATAATGTTATTCTTTCAAGAATCAAGTTATCAATCTGAGAATATGATCTGCGCACAAAAGCATCATAACCTGCCCTTTCAGCTTGAGAAGAACTTTTGTAATCATACCCGCTTATTCCTGCATGCGGTACATCAACAGGCATACAATATCCCTCGTGAAATTCAATATCTTCTTTTTTTACTGAAAGTCCATCCCTCATTTTTTCAAGCAGATTCATATAGTCCATAATATTCTGTTTACTATCTATTTCTTCACCAAGTTGAATTGCTTTTATAGGACATGCTTCAATTGCATTTTTAAGCTCTGTCGTTTCATTCACATTAGTAACTGTAAGACACACATCACCATCATCTGTTTCAGAAAAATATTCAGGACATTTTACTACACAAATTCCGCAATGATTACATTTTTCAGTTATTGAGATTTTTCTCATTTTAAACACCTCATATTTCATTTATTATTTTATTCATTCTGGCAAGATATTCTTCGCCAGTTTGTATCATTTGAATTGCTGATTCAGCAATTTCACCATTATTATCCAATATTGGAATATTAAGTAGATTTGTTATTGCAACAGCAAAATTAACGCACAGAACAAGTGTTGACTTTTCTTTTTCGGTATATTTTTTCACATTTGTTCCATTTTGCATGATAATTTTCTGTGTCTCCGAAAGCACTCCTACAAACATAACATTCATACTCATCAGTAATGCCGAGATTCTATCAGCCCGTTCAATTATTGCATCATAAATATCAGAAATTGATTGAGCCTGAGCATATAGAACATTAGCTGCCCTAACTTGACTATTTGCTGCTGAAAGATTTCTTTTTGAATCTTCAACCATCATACCAGAAAAAGATTTGAAAAGGATTCCAACAATTAATTCCTGATTGGTAAATTCCTTCTTTGTTACCAAACTTACAGATTGAAGCGTATGGCTCCATTCTGCATCATTGTATTTTATCATATCATACGTCTCATTTCTTATGTGAATATTCACTTTTTGAATTTGACTATAGATCTCTACGAATAATGGAAGGCTTGAATTTATGATTGCACGTTTCTTTTTGGCTACATTTTCAAGTCTTTTATCAGCTAAATTTCTTTTTTTTGAAATAAGTTGTCTTGCTTCACTCTCCCTTGTAAATGCCTTGCTATATTTTTTTGACGCTTGCTCATCCATTTCCAAAGACTTGTTACCCTTATATATCGCTGCTGAAATTGCTACTAATTCTATCAGCATACCGCTACCTCCTCTATATAGTCAATTCCAAAGGAATATCAAGCTGTGATTCCCATTCTTCAATTGAATGGAACTTTGAACTTTCGCCAAATAAAGACAATATTTTATCTAACCCATTGATTATATTTTCAAAATTAAAGTTTTCATCAATAGCATTTGAAAAAATCTCATCCATTCCATTTCTAACAGTTGTATCCCATTCATCTAACACTTCAGTCACTAATTCATTAAATCGCTTACGCTGTGTTTTTATTTCTGATAATGCTTCTTGTTCCAAATTTTTTATTATGTTTTCTTTTTTCTTGTAATCATTTAAATGAATCATTGTTTGATGACATATTCCCATTACATGTACAGCGACACATGTTATTATTGGTGTTAAAAGCGGTATCGGTATTGCAGCTCCTATAATTGTTGATATACCGATTATAGAACCATTTAGTAGTATCTCATCTGCTAACTGCTCAGTTGTTATCTCACCATTAAGATATCTATAAGCTGATTTTCCAATTGCAGAAGCAAGAACAACACATTGTCCAACTGCATTCATTTGAACAATATTGTTTAATACTTCATTCCCACTATTTACAAAAATAGTTTTAGCTGTATCAACTAATAATCTTTGAGTTCCTCCTACTATAGCAGTATTTACAACCGATTTGCCTGCATACTTTAAAGTGTCTTCTATACTTTCATTTTCGATCAGTAATTTATTTAGACTTTCTACAATTATAGATATGGAAGCATTCTTCAAATTATCAGTTGCACCTTCAGCCAATTCCGAAGAAACATTATTAACTGTCTTTTTTGCAAATTTATTATGAAGAGCAGCATGTGTTTTTAAATCCGCTGAATTAATCGCACCTTTTGAAGCATTTTCACTTTTGGAAAGAATCTGATAATTTTCCGGGCAATTAGCAACTTCTTTAAGATCATTATCAGTTAAAAATGGATTAAGTTTTGCACGTTTATGTAATGACTCAAGTGAAACCCTATGGTCAACTTCTGCAGCGTGTTTTGCCCATTCAACAGAAATATTTTCTCCTGAAGCATTTTTTTGATGATATTTTTTCTTAGCAGCTGAGTGACTTTTATGAAGGATATTATTATCATCATCTATTATTGTTTTTTTATCACCAAATACGGAATCTCTATAATCATTCTTTGATTTTGTCGAGTCCCAAAGTTCCTGACGATTTCCAGTATACTCCGATGTTATACCGAGTGATTCAGATGCTTTTACTTCTGTTTTACACACTACATCTGTTAAGAGTTCCAAATCATCTTTGTCAAAATTATATACGTCATCATATTCATTCATATATTCACCTTCTCTGCCAATGTATTAAATAACATCAAAAATTCAAGCAACATTATATACACTATCAACAATCATATTATACACTAAAAGTTATATTTTGTCAACCCTTGCGGTTAATTTTGTTTTTTTACATTTTCCTGTACAATAATAATATATATTGAAAAAACAGGAGGATTCCGATGATATGAATAATCTTGATTATAAAGATATGGGTATGAGAATAAGAGCCCAAAGAGAACTTTTAGGGTATACCAGAGAACAGCTTGCAGAAAAACTTGATGTTTCAACCAAGTTCTGCTCTGATATTGAGTTAGGCGTAAAAGGTGTATCAATTCAGACTCTCGCAAAGCTGTCCGATCTGCTCAATCTCCCTACAGATTATATTCTTTTCGGAGAAAGCGGAGCAGGCAATTCAGTAGAATTGAATATGCTTGAACTTCTCTGTCGTAAATGTCCTGAAAAATCACGAAAAGAACTTCTTACCATTGTGAATGCATTTATCACAGCTATTTCTGAAGATTAAACTGCTGTCGTATTTCTTCCTCGGTATATTCAGGATTTAAACCGAAAATCCTATAAATCTCACACAAAGCTTTAGCGTTATGGGGAATTTTCTCTATTTTATCAGCTATATGCCCCAATCCTGATCGTCTTAGTTTAATTGCAAGCGATCCGCTGTCAAAATCATAAAGAAGTTCCGTCATATTAAATCTTTCAAAGTACTTTTTTATAAATTCCTGCTCTGTCATTTTCTGACACCTCCGAATATATATTCACTTAATTTTACCACATACAGATAAAAAGTAATATCCGAATTAATTCCGAAGAAAATTTATTTTTTAGGAATTCGTTTATATTGACAAAAAGCGTGTACCGCATTGCAGTACACGCTCGTTTCATTTAATCCAATTTTCAGCAACAAAAATAAGTTCATCAGTAAGCCTATTTTCAACTTCACAATATAAGAGGATTTCAACGGCTTTATAAGCAGTTTTCTTATCACAGAACTTATAGGCATCCACATTCTCGCAAGGCTGGACTATATTTCTACTTACATCGTCATTATTATATATAGCAGTTGAAAAATCCCGTATCAATTTATTATCTACTTGAATTTCTTTTTGTATTTTTCTTGCCAACACAGGATATTTCATCTCAAACTCGTCAATATCAAATCCCTGATATATTTCATCAGTCAAAATCATTGGAAACATTGGTGCTTTAAATTCTGATATTTTTCTCAGAAGCGTCATAGGAACTTCCTCATTTGGTTCACAAAACCTATAATACCAGTCGCTGAGATTTGTAATATTTGCAAAACAATAATCTGAAAGCGGAACATCTACTGTTTTATCTTCCATATAAAATCGTCTGAGATGTTCATACAATTCAACACCGTATCCATAATCGCTGAAATTCTTGCCATTATCCTTTTCAATGCTATAATTCACACATTCAAAAAGATTTTCAATATTAGCCTGATATGCAGTCCTTTTCATTAAGTAACCGCTTTTACGGAACAGAACTGAAAACAGCAAATACGGCTTCACTTTTTTCATATATGGATTTCCGTTTATCTGCTGAACAAAAGCAGATACATTGTCCATATATATGGTGTTGCCCTCCCCTACTTTCAGCTGCTGATGCTGTAAAGTCATTTCGTACACAGCATTTTCTTCATCATCACTTTTAACAATTTCAGGCTTTAATTTTGCTTTACTCCTAAGAATTTTCAGCTGATTTTTTAATGCTTTATCATCTGCTATTGCTTGCAAAAGCTTTTCAGTATTTTCCTTCTGACGAAGATAATTGCGGACAGTTATTTCCTTTCCTCGTTTTCCTCTTGGGAACAATAATCCCGTATCGGTAATAAGCATACAATAAATCCGCTGTATATCGTTATTTTCAGGATATTTCTCAATTAATTCTATAACATCAATGCAAATTGAAAACAGATTATTTCCGCAAATATTATACTTATCAAGAAGATTATAGAAATTACTCCGCCACTTTTCAGCTTCGGAAAGTGCTTGCTGAAAAGTAATTCCGTGTATACTCAACAACTTTTTTGTCGGAATATATTTATCTGCCATTTGCGATATACGCTGAAAAAGAAACAGTTCTTCTTCAGGAGTCATGATTTCATCTCCAATCTGATACGTTTTTTCAGCTTTTGCCCCTCTGCTGAATCAAGATATTTCATATCGTTCAGAACTAAAACAGCCAACTCAGCCCATGTAGGATCATCTGCCGCTTCGGCAAGTTCCAACGCTATAATTATCTTTTCAAGTTCAGGAGATAGCCTTTTTCTGAGTGAAACAGTACGTTTTTTCAAATCGTTAGGCTTTGTTTTCATTACTTCTCCTTATTTATACGCTCTGATCTATGCACAAATCGCTTTAGAACGGATAATCCTCATCAAGATTTGTAATAAATCTATGCCCGTTAAAATCGTTACGTTTCTTTTCAAACAGCAATCTCAATATTTCAGCTGCCTCATAGGAGGATAACGGAGCAGGATTATCTGGCTTTCCGTCAGTACGAATCCAACCGGGATGAACACAGAAGATATTGATTGATTTATCGCCCTTAAAAGTATTTACGAGGTTCATAGTCGCCATATTCAACGCAGCTTTTGCCATTCCGTAATCAATGAGATTTGTACGATAACACTTTGATATACTGCCTGCTTCCGATGATATATTCATAATCAACGCTGTCATTTCACTCTTTTTAAGCAATGGATAAAAGGCTTTTATAACTCGCATTGCTCCTACTGCTGTAATGTCAACTGTTTTGGCAATATAATCAAGATATGCGTCAAAAAATCCCTTATCGCAGTCAGAAGATACTGAAACTGCGTTATTTATCAACAAATCAAGATGAGATAGTTTATTTGAAAGTTCCTCCGCTGCTGTCTGTACAGACTGCGTACTTCCTATATCCATAGTAAGTATTGTCAGCTTATTTCCGTACTTTATTTTTAATTCTTCAAGTTCTGCACAGGGCTTTCTTACTGTTGCCACTACGTTATCCCCTGCTTCAAGATAGCGGAGAACCATATTAAAACCAAGCCCTACCGCTTTTCCTGCTCCTGTTATCATTACATTCTGTGACATATTTTACCTCCGGATTACTATTTTCCATTCAGAATCCTGTCATACTTTTCGTAATCAGGATAAATTTT
>CALFMA010000095.1 GCA_937880065.1 uncultured Ruminococcus sp. | reverse complement strand
CCACGGACATATCATTTGGGCTGTATGTACAACCCGAACCCGTAGGAGGTGTCATGGGAATATCAAAATACGTGTTGTTTGAGGCAAGACGGCATACCTCCGAGGATTTCAGAGTACCGTCCGATGAGAGGGTATCAACACGATATTTTGATGAACCGCTTCCCTGTGAATCGAGGTAACAGGTGGCTTTTCCTGCCTCGCTTGTGAAAATCAGAGTGTTGTCACGATAAAGCTTATACACGGCATTGTCGTCATCATTTGCAAGATAACGCCAGCTTACCAGCATACCTTTCCCTGTATTGACAGCAGAAATACCTCTGTCGAGATATTCAAGCATAACATTTGAAGCTGCTTTAGCTTCAAGACTGAAATCTGCTGAGGGAATAGCTGAGGCGGTTGACGCTGCAACTGTAAGAGCTGCCGCCGATGAGAGCATACGTTTCAGATTGTTCTTCATAAACTTTTTCCTCCATTTAGCCGTTGCGAAAAACTGCACTAAGGCGAATCGCCCGATTCCGCAAAAACATTATTTCCGATTGTGACATATCTGTTCCACATCATTATTATACCTAATTATCATGATTTTCGCAATGGATAATAATATTCAATTAAAGGATTTTTTTATGCACATAGAAAAGATGTGCATTTTTGTCTTGCAATCCCCTTGAATATATGATATAATAATACATATCGAACGAAAATGTCTTTTAACAGATATATTATAACATATTTTTTACTCATTTTCAATGATTTTTTGTGTCATTTTTATAGTGATTTTGTGTCTTTTTTATTTCCTAATGTGCAATACACTTCATAAGGCGGTGATATTATGAAAAAACGTCTGCTCATAGGCGTTATTATGACGGAATGTCAGATTAATTTTCAGCTTGATATTCTGAAAGGAATTATCTCACAAGGCTTCAAGACAAACAGCGATATTGTAATTCTTGCTCCCCTCCACAATTTCTATGTGGTAAATCCCCATAAACAGGCGGAAAAGGAGATTTTAAAGCTTATCAGCTCCCAATCCTTTGACGGTTTTTTATACGACAGAAACACCATTTATGACGAGGACATCAAGCTTATGACGGATAATCTTCTCCTTGCTTCGGGAAAGCCTGTTATGCTTCTCGACAGTCAGGAGCATAAGGTTTTTGAATCTACCGCAATTGACGATTGCACCGCATTTGAACAGATTACCGACCACCTCATTGACGTTCACGGATATAAAAAAATCTACTGCCTTACAGGTCCGAAAAATATTTTCGTTGCCGAGGAGCGTATGAGAGGATTTCTCATTTCAATGAAAAAGCATAAGCTTTCTACAGGAAAAAATGCCTGTCTTTACGGGGATTTCTGGAAAAATGCCGCCGAGGAGCTTGCCGCTAAAATCATAAAAGGGGAAGTTGACCGCCCCGATGCCATAGTGTGCGGAAATGACGTTTCGGCTATTGCCCTTACAGATGCGCTTATCCGAGGGGGAATCAGCGTTCCCGACGATATAGCCGTAACAGGCTATGACGATTCCGATGATGCGGCACGTAATGTTCCGCCAATCGCCACCTATCGCCGCCCTAATTTTCAGCTTGGAGCAGAGGCATTCAGACGGATTTACCGTATGATTACGGGAAAAATCTGCCGCAAAGTGCAGAATGACAACGGAAATTTCATTCCCTCTCGAAGCTGCGGCTGTAAAAATCCGCCCTTGAAATTCGCAACAAGAGCCGAGAGAATGCTGCAAAGCTATGAAAATGACATTCTCCACAGGGATATGCTTTTTGATATAACAAATACCTCAACTCCCGAGGAATTCGCAGACCGCCTTGACAATTACACCTACTATCTCTACAAAATGCGGCATCTGAGCATCTGCCTTACAAAAAAATATATCGACTGCAAAAACGGCAAATTCTCCGATAGTCTTACCTTTGAAACAGGCGACGAAATGAAAGTCATACTGTCAAAAGAGGGTGTTCATCGCCGATTTGATATGACTAAGCATTTCTCCTCGGAGGATATTCTCCCCTGCTTTAACGAGGAGCGTTCATATCCCCTCGCCTACTTCATAACTCCCCTGCACTTCAACGAAAATTTTTTCGGATATGCGGCAATTTCCTATGGAAAGCTGCCTATGAGTTTCAGCGAACTCTACCTCCATTGGATTAAATATATTAACGTAGCACTTGAACAGGTGCGAATTAAATCAATTCTCGATAAAACTATTTCAAAGGCAAGCCACGCAATGCTCTATGACGAATACACGGGACTTCTCAACAGAACAGGCGTAAAGACGAGATTTTCCGAGAATATAGCTAATTTCCGCCGCCATAGCAGCGAGGTGGAATTTATCCGAATTCAGCTTTCGGGACTCAATGACGCACAATATCAGGGAGATGACGACAAATGCGCAAGAATTACCGCTGCATTTGCAGGGTTTATCCGTGAATGTATCAAAGAGGACGAAATCTGCGGTATATGGTCGGTTTACTCCTTTGCGGTAATCACCCACAGAAAAGGCAGAAGTGAGGAGATTTTCCGCTATATTTCGGAGAAAGTCAAGAATTCACGGTTCAGCGAAAATGACAACTGCAACATAAATTTCACTATCGGCACAGATGTGCAGTCCCTTTCAGCTGAGGTTTCCCCCGGTGCTTGTCTGCATAAGGCGGCACTTAACAGAATTCACAGCTATACCGTGACGGAAACAACCGAAAATCCGCAATATGAAAAGCTTTGCATACTCCGTGGCAGGATTATGAAAAATCCCGAATTGCCTTGGAATGTCAACGAAATTGCCGCAGAGCTTTATCTCAGCAAAAGCTATCTGCAAAAGATGTACAAGCACTATTTCGGCAAAAGCATAATTATGGATATGATTGATTTCCGCCTTGAAAAGGCAAAAATCCTGCTTACCTCGTCTGATATGACGGTTACGGATATTTCAAGGGAATGCGGTTATTCATCATACACTTATTTTG
>CALFMA010000094.1 GCA_937880065.1 uncultured Ruminococcus sp. | reverse complement strand
TACTCGTCAATAGCGCGTCTATAAGCGTTGATTACAGTTGCTAAATAGTACTCACTCTTCATTCTTCCCTCAATTTTAAGGCTTGTAACGCCTGCCTCAGCAAGCTTATCGATATGCTCAATCATACACATATCCTTTGCGTTGAGAATATATGTACCCTTTTCGTCCTCGTAAATGGGGAAATACTGTCCCGGACGCTTTTCCTCCATAAGGTGATAACCCCAGCGGCAGGGCTGAGCACACTCGCCACGGTTAGCGTCACGATTTACAAGATACTGCGAAAGTAGGCATCTTCCCGAAAATGAAACGCACATTGCACCATGAACAAAACATTCAATATCCATATCGGGACTTGTTTTTGCACGGATTTCAGCGATTTCATCAAGACAAAGCTCACGGGCAAGGACAATTCTCTTTGCACCCAGGTTGTACAGTTCACGGGCAGTTGCATAATTGACAATTCCCGTCTGAGTTGAAATGTGAATTTCCATATCGGGAGCATATTTCTTAATCAGCATAAGCAAGCCAATATCCGCAACTATGAGAGCGTCAACCTTTGCGTCAACAGCCTCTTTAACGAACTGCTCAAAAAAGGGCAGTTCGTTATTTCTTGGCAGGGTATTGCAGGTAAGGTATACCTTAACGCCCTTTTTGTGGGCTTCATCTACAGCCTTTACAAGCTGTTCAAAGTCAAAATTCATAGGTGACGCACGCATACCGAATTGCTTGCGTCCGAGATATACAGCGTCAGCACCGTAGTTGAGTGCCGCTGTCAGTCGCTCCTCATCACCTGCCGGAGCAAGAACTTCAAGTAAACTCATTATTCTTCCTCCGTAATGGGATTATCAATGTAGTACTGCTTGATTTCAGCCTCTTTAGCATTGTGTTCATCAAGAGTTTTAGAGAAGAATGTTTCATTTGTCATAATGTTAGCGATGAAGTAGAAGTAGTCTGTTTTCTTATTTGTAAGAACAGCGTCAATAGCATCAAGACCTGGGTTGGAAATTGCTCCGGGAGGAAGTCCGGGACTCTTGTAGGTATCGTAGGCATCAATGATTGTCTGGTTGTAATACTCGATATTGGGACGAACTGTCTGGTCTGCATAGTTTGAAGTCGGGTCAGACTCAAGTTTGGGGAATATGTCCTTGTTATCAATACGGTTTCTGAATACAGCAGCAACGTCGTTCATATCCTTGACATTGGCAGCCTCCATCTGTACAATTGAAGAAATTGTGATAAGCTCGTCAAGAGTCAATCCAAGTTCTTCCATACGCTCATAACGATTTTCGTAGGTTTTACCCTCAGCAGTAAATTCGCCCTTCATCTTTGTGTCGAAGTTATAGTAAATCTTCTGACATACCTGCTCAGGCTTGCTGTTTTCATAGAAAAGGTAGGTATCGGGGAAAAGATAGCCTTCCATTTTCTGGAATTTCAGAGATGAATCAGAGGGGAGTCTTTGCTCAAAGTCAACACCGAATCCGCCTGAATTGAAGTAGAAGATGAAATCCTCTGCATCACAGATGTGCTTTTCTTCAAGGAGATTAGCGGCATCAATAAGAGTAATACCCTCGGGGAATGTAATTGAAATTGATTCACCCATTTCCTCTGTGGGAACTTTTGTAAGTTCGTCAAGGAGAGCTTCATAGGGCATATTGGGACGGACGAAATGTTCGCCTACAACGAAATATTTCTCATCGCCGAGGTTAGCGAAAAGCTCAAATGCCTTTGCGGATTTGATAATATCGTTTTCAAAGAGCATCTGTGAAACTTCAAGAGTTGTGGCATTTTCGGGGATAACGATAACGTGTGGGTCCTCGCTTTTGCCTATACCAAGCATATCCTTGCCGTAGCTTATGATAACAACGGAGAGGATTGTGGAGATACCGAAAATAAGAGTTACAAGAATAAGAACGCCCGGCAGACGGTTAATCTGTTTCTTTTTCTTCTTCTTTTTCTTTTTTCTTCGTGGGGGAGGCATTTGTCTGTCATAGCCTGCACCTCTCTGGGGAGCTGCATAGGGGGCTTGCTGATAGTATTCCTCAGGCTGTTCATATGCCTGTTCAGGGGCATTTTGCTCACTTGAAACCTCTTTGAAAACCTGTGTGAAGTTCTGCTCGTCAATTTCGTCGAGAGCGTCAGCGGTTTCCATAGCCTCTCTGAAATCAGTTTCGTCGTTTTCTGCGGTTTCATTCAGTATGTCATTGAGTAAATCTTTGTTGTCACTCATTGCAGATAACCATCCTTTCTTCTGTTACAATTGCTTTTACTTTTATATCATGCTCCAAAGTGGGAATATCTTCCGCAATACATTTTTCATAAATGGGAGCAATAGTCATAATTGAGGGATATTTCGAAAGAAAACGGTCATAGTAGCCGCCGCCGTAGCCTATTCTTCTTCCGTCCACAGTAAATGCAAGTCCCGGGACTATACATACAGTTTTATCCGTAATCTGCGGAATATCCATAATACTTCCCTCGGGTTCGGGGATTCCGTATTTGCCGATATGAAGCTTATCAAGGGTTTTGACCTTGAAAAATGTCATTACACCGTCGTCGCCGCATTTGGGATATGCAATAGAAATGCCTTTATCAAGGAGATATTGGGCGAATTCCCATGTTGACGGTTCTGAACGATGTGAAGCGAAAATCAGAACAGTATCGGCATTATCAAAAATATCAAGCTCTTTCAGCCGCTGAAAAATCAAAGCGTCTGATTCCCTGCACGAGGCTGCTTTGCGTATTTCCGTGAAATACTTGCGTAATTCTTTTTTAGTCATCAAATCACCTTTCAGCCGCAGAGAATAGCGTTATACTGTCTTTTTCTCTCAGCAGGGGAAACAACGGTTTCCACAAGAGTGAGGGCAAATTCCATAGCTGTGCCTGCACCTCTTGAAGTGATGATATTTCCGTCAACTGCAACAGCAGTATCACCGATAACTGCACCATCAAGCTGGGTTTCAAAGCCAGTGTAGCAAACAGCGGTTTTACCCTTTAAAATTCCCTTATGACCGAGAATTGAGGGAGCAGCACAGATTGCACCGATTGGAATATTTTTCTCCATACAAAAATCAATGGCAGCCTGTACGTACTGGGATTTTTCAAGATTGAGAGTTCCCGGCATACCGCCCGGAAGAACAATCATTTCAAGTTCATCTGTAAGGGGAGCCTCCTGTGCGATAGTATCAGCAACAACAGGAATACCGTGGGAGCTTACAATAATATTATCGCCAACGCCTACAGTTATAACCTTTTTTTCTGCACGGCGGAGCAAATCAACGGGAGTAAGTGCCTCCACTTCTTCAAAACCCTCTGCAAGGTAAACGTAAATCATATTAACAGTCCTTTCATTTGAAATTAACAATATATTTATTCAGCAGGAATGCAGGGTGATAGGAAAGCTTTGATTTCCTCAGCCCCTCAATTCCTAAGTCTTCTTCACGGTTGATGTAGGTAAATCCCTCTGTGCAGGCATTTACAAATTTATTGCATATACCCGTGTATATGCCCTCAAAGTTTCTGTCGGCTTTTTCGATATGGACACAGAATGTATCGGAAGAAAGCCTTTCGCCAATGGTAACAGCGGCAATTTTTCCGTCAATTCGGATTATACCGCCCTTTAATTCAAGTTCCTCGAAGTTGTTGAAGTAGGTATTGACAGCATACTGCTCTGCAATTGCGGAATGTGACGTATTATCGTCATATCGGCTGTTGTAGTCGGAAACGATAAAACTTATGCAGTCGTCATAATCCTTTTCGGTAATTAGGGAAAATTCGCTGTCAAGGCGGTTGAATTTAGCAAGATGATTTCTCTTGCCATGGAATTTTTTTCCTTTGAGTTCGGCTAAATCATTGCGGTGGTAGATGTAATCACAGCCGTCACGGTCAAGGAAACAGGATATTTCACCGCCGTACATTTCCTCAAGCATTTTCAGGGAATTGTCCGTAACTCCGCATATTCGCAGAGGATGTCCCATAGAATTGCTGAAATTTCTCATTTGCGTGATAACTTCCCTGTAATCACCGC
>CALFMA010000093.1 GCA_937880065.1 uncultured Ruminococcus sp. | reverse complement strand
TCACGAGGTTCAACATAATCGTCAAAATCGGGGAAAGTCATAAACCAGTCCTTGCCTGTAAGTTCCTTGAAAAGCCGCTCCAGACGGACTTTATCTCCAAGCTTCATCATTTCGTCACCGATAATGAAATCAACAGCCTCTTTGATAGCCTTATTCTTTGTGTAGTAATCCTTTGAAACGTAGCTTTTTTCTTTATAGCGTTCAACGACAGTTTCGCTGTCATCGCCGAAAATGTAGATATTTTCATCGCCCACAAGCTGATGAATTTCCACATTTGCACCGTCCTCTGTGCCGAGAGTAACAGCACCGTTAAGCATAAATTTCATATTTCCTGTTCCGCTTGCCTCCTTTGAAGCGAGAGAAATCTGCTCCGAAATATCGCAGGCGGGGATAAGCTTTTCGGCAAGGGTTACATTGTAGTTTTCCACCATAATCACATTGAGATATGGCTTAACATCGTCATCTGCGGCAATAAGTTCCTGTAGGCAGAGAATGAGGTGGATAATATCCTGTGCAATGATGTATGCAGGGGCAGCCTTTGCACCGAAAATTACGGTAATAGGCGTTGTGGGGATTTTTCCTGCCTTGATTTCAAGGTATTTGTGGATTACGTAAAGTGCATTAAGCTGCTGACGCTTGTATTCGTGCAGACGCTTAATCTGAATGTCGTAAATGGAATTTTCGTCAATTTCAAGGGACTGCTTTTCCATAAGATAATTTTTAAGCTGAATTTTCTTTTCCTTTTTAATAGAAAGAAGCTTTTGAAGAACTTCCTTGTTGTCCTTGAAATCCAGAAGCTTTTCAAGTTCATCGGCGTCCTTTTTCCAGCCGTCACAGATAAGTTCTGTGATGAAAGCGGAAAGTTCGGGATTGCTGTGCATAAGCCAGCGGCGGAAAGTTATGCCGTTAGTTTTATTGTTGAATTTTTCGGGATAAATCTCATAAAAGCTGTTAAGTTCCTCGTTTTTGAGAATTTCCGTGTGAAGCTGTGCAACACCGTTTACGCTGCTGCTGTAGTGAATGTCAATATGTGCCATATGAACTCTGTCGTCCTTGTCAATAATATGAACGGCAGGCTCATCAAACTTTCTGCGAACCTTATCATCGAGGATTTCCATAATCGGCACAAGCTGCGGAACAACCTTTTTAAGCTGTGAAATATTCCACTTTTCAAGAGCCTCCGCAAGAATAGTGTGATTTGTATATGCGCAGGTACGTGTTACAATTTCAATAGCCTCATCCAAGTCAATTCCACGCTGAACGAGAAGTCGGATAAGTTCGGGAATTATCATTGTGGGGTGAGTGTCGTTTATCTGAATTACCGCATAGTCGCAGAGGTCGTGGAGATTACAGCCCTTTGCGGTACATTCATCAAGGATAAGCTGTGCCCCTGCCGATACCATAAAATACTGCTGATAAATTCTGAGAAGTCTGCCGTCCTCATCGCTGTCATCGGGGTAGAGGAACAGGGTGAGATTTTGAGTAATTGCAGTTTTATCAAAGTCAATTCCTGATGTTACGAGGTTTTCGTTAATGCCCTCAACATCGAAAAGCCGCAGCTTATTTGAAGTGCTGTCGTAGCCTGTGACATTGATTTCATAAAGTCGTGCGGCAACAACGGCATTGCCGAACATAACAGGATAAATTATATCGGTTTTGTTGAGCCAGCAGTCGTCATTCAGCCATTTATCGGGAATTGCAGTTTGTGCATTCTCCTTGAAAACCTGTCTGAAAAGTCCGAAATGATAGTTAAGACCAATTCCATCACCATTCAGACCGAGGGTAGCAATTGAGTCAAGGAAACAAGCCGCAAGTCTGCCAAGACCGCCGTTTCCCAGGGAAGGCTCATTTTCGATTTCCTCAATTTCGCATATATTTTTGCCCATTTCCGCAAGCTGATTTTTCACATCATCATACAAGCCGAGGTTTATAAGATTGTTTGACAAAAGCTTGCCGATAAGGAATTCAGCGGAAACGTAGTAGAGTTTCTTTTTGCTTTCGGGGGCTTTCTTTTCAGCCGCAAGTCGGTTTACTTCGCATAACAAAGCGGCATAAACCTCCTCATTAGTGCAGAGAGAGCCGTCTTTTCCGTATTTGCTGTATAAAATTTCATTAAGATTCATAATAAATCACTCCTTTAATGCCTTATAAATAGGTATATACATATTATACATCAAATTTATATGAATGTCAATCAATTAAACAGAGGTATTACTATCGGATTTTTGGTTATTTTGTATAAAAAAAGAACCGTGCTGCGTAAAACTGCTGAAATTACCAGTATTTTGCAGTTTATTAACTATTTCAAAAAAATCAGTCAACAATATTCAACTTGTTATCAACTGTTGACTAACAGCGTATCAACAGAGTTTTCAACACTCAAAAGTTGAAAACAGTATAAATATTTGTTACATTTGTGCAAAAGGTAGGATTTAGTTATTTTGGGTTGACTTTTGTTGAAAAAAGTATTATAATAATTACAGGGATATTATGGTTATTGTACGTACTTTTACAAAAGTGCGTGGAAATTTTATTTTTTCCTCAGATGCCGTAAAAAAACACAGGCAAAAGATATAAAGAAAGAACGAGTGTGAACAAACATTCGGAGGAATACAACAAAAATGAAAAAGTTAATAATAAGACCTAAGCACCTCTTTCTGAGTATGTTGGTGTGTGTGGCTGTCGTTGTTGCATCAAATGTTGTTGTAAGAATGATGTACCCAAGGGATCTTGCATCTGTCATTGTGGAGGACGGACGATTTGTTCCACCCGGTGGCGTGAAAAAGGATCTGCCGACACTTGTAAGCGGTGAAGAAGGCGAAATTCCCTCATCTGCCGGCGCAGTTGCAGAACCGGGATGTACGTCAAAAGCGGTCACAAAGGATGATATTTTTAAGGGAAGACTTGTTCCCTATCGTGGGGATATGCAGGTTATTCCCGATGTTTCCGAAAGCAGCGTAAATCTTTCCCAGTATAGGAATGATTTTTATACAACATTAGGCGAGGATATGCCCCTTACAAAGGATGCCGCTGACGGTTTCAATAATTTGATGGAAGATTATAATAAAGCGACAAATCTTGTCGATTTTGCAGTATACGGAACTGATGTTACAAACGTCGGTTTAGGTTCACCTTGCCCCATACCTTTTTCAGAGAATAAAGCAGGAAATTCAATTGACCTTGCGGTTATGGGCTATGGTTCAGTTCTTCCCTATGACGGTCTTGATGTTGAAAAATGGGTTGTGGATAATTGCTACAATTACGGCTATATTGTGAGATATCCGCAGAATAAGCTGGAAATCACAGGCGAGCATTATTGTCCGTGGCATATCAGATATGTGGGATTTCCCCATTCTTTTGTAATGAATGCTAATAAATGGTGCCTTGAGGAGTATATCGGATACCTCCACAGCTTTACAAGGGATAATCCGTTTTTGTGCAGCGTAAACGACAGAAATTACGAGATTTACAGCGTTCCGTCAATGGGCGATGTTACATATTTAAGTGTTCCGCTTGCAGGAAATTACGAGATTTCAGGCGACGGCTCGACTGGTTATATAATTACAATTGAAAAGTAAAATCAAGCACTCTATGAAAATAGGGTGCTTTTTGTGTATATGCACAAATGTGCAGGCGGAATTTGTGCAATCATACGAAATTCGCAAATTAAAAATGTTAATTTGGCGAAAACACCCCTTTAAAATCACTATTATATAGAGGGGTAAAAAACAGCACTCCTCTTGTGTATAATGTATAAATAATGCGTAAAAAAATATTCAAAATCACCAAGGAGGACTTGCTATGAAAAAATTGACATCATTTCTTTGCGGATTATCAATTATCTGCACAATGACAGCCTGCACCGAAAAGCCGCAGGAATCGGAGGTTATCCCCGTAACTCCTGTTGTATCGCAGACGATTTACAAATCAGAGGAATTTCCCATGCCCGATGATTACAACGGATTGATTTCCTTGGATTATTCTGCAGAAAAGGGAACTGTGCTGATTTATTACAATGGGGATTATGAGTATTTTGCTCAGTATTACGACGAAAATCTCAATCCGACGGAAAAAATTTCACTTAGGCAGGGAAAATTAGAATACGGCACAAGAGCATATGTTGCTCCTGACAGCACAATTCATCTTGTAACTATTTATGGCGAATATGACGGGGATGCTGCCACGGATTATGAGGAATATTACGCAAACGCTGAGCCGAAAATTGAAATTTACAGCTACAATTCAAAGGGCGAAGAAATCGGGTATCTCAATGTTGAGGATATTGCCGACTCCTTTAATCTGATGAACAGCGTTACG
>CALFMA010000092.1 GCA_937880065.1 uncultured Ruminococcus sp. | reverse complement strand
AAAGTCAACCGTTTTTAACGCTGCCATATATGTTACTATGGAATAAAGAGGCAGAATCCAGCTGCCCATGACGATACCGCAAATAATATAAAGAATAACATTATATATCATTACAAAGGTACCAACGGACATTCCCAATTTTTTTGCAAAAATAACCGACATTACTTCAATTCCGTCAATTGCTCCGCCGAAACGGATTGTAAGACCACTTCCCACACCCGAGATAATACCGCCGAACAACGCACAAAGGAGCAAATCCTGTTCCGCAAGGGGCGATGCCGTTGTAACATCAACAGGCAATACATCGGTAATCAGCCACGCCATTATGGAATAGACCGCAACGGCAAAAAGGGAATAAATCGTAAATGCTCTCCCCTGCTTCTTCAGACCAACCAAAAACAGCGGTATATTGAGGATTACAAGGAATACGGAAAGGGAAACATTTCCCGATGTCAGCTGCGAAAGGAGCATTGAAGTTCCCGAAATGCCGCTGTCGTACAGCTTTACGGGAGCAAGGAAAATAGTTACTCCAAATGCATTGATACAGCCTGCGATTAAAAGAACAACGAAATTCCGCCAGCTCAGCTGATTTAAAATATTTTTGATTGTCTTTGTCATAATTTTCATCTCCTGATATAATAATGTATACCTTTTTATTATATCATAAATAAACGAAAATTAAAAGCTATTTATATGAATAATTTTAAAGATGAAAGTTAGCCTATGCTATTATTTTGTCTTTTTAGCCGTTGTTGTTCCCTGTTTTCCCCCTGTATTTCTGTACTGCAAGGGCGACATACAGCTGTATTTTTTAAATGAGCGTGAAAAATGCTCCGAGGAATTATATCCGCACAACTCCGCAATTTCGTTTACCGTCTTATCACTTGTTGCTAACAGCGTTTGAGCATACTCCATACGGCTTGAAAATACATCTTTCATATAAGATGTGCCAAACAAATCGTTATATATTTTATTTAAGTAGCCCACAGATAAATTAAGCTTTTTCGCAATCATCGGTGCTGACATTTCAAGTCCCGGATTTTCATAAATATCCTTGCGAAGCTTTTTCAACTCCGCTTCATATGGGATTTTTTTCTCAGAACGGGCGTTTTTGCCAACTCCACCTATATACAGAAGCATAGCCATAAGCAAGTTATGCTGAATCCTCTTTTTATCAAGATTTTCATTGTCAAACATCTGACAGGCAGTCTTTATCAGAAGTTCCAATGTGTCGTCCTCGCCGAGATAAACAGGAATATTAAAAGGTATATTTATTTCCTCCATTTCCTGCCTTTCCTCACGGGACAGCTGAAAACGCACCCAGTCATCCATATATTCATCTCCTGCCGCATACAGACAATGGGGCACAGAGTTATCAAGAAGTATGGCGGTATTAGGGAATATATCATAGTTAACACCTGATATTACAACTTTTGCACGAGTCTGAATAAGCAAAATCTGCATACCGTTATAGCCGTCTTTTCGTTCAATTTTAAAATCAGCACCATGTTTCCAATGGTAGCCTGCAAGTGAAATATACATAAAAAGCCTCCTTTTTGTATCATTTAACTTCTATACTTTAATTATAACTTAATTTTTTCCGTTTGTCAATGATAAGATAATCAAATTCATCATAAAAAGATACAAAAATATCATTGTTTTTTTCATATAAACAGGTTATAATATAGATAGAAAATATGAAGAAATCGTTAAGGAATTATATCAATCAACCTTTATCAAAAATACATAAGGGGATATTAACTGCATATATAATCCGCTTTATGTATTTTAGGTGGAAAAATTATTTTGGGAGGTCATTTTTTATGAACAACAAATTTAAGCGTACAGCCGCAGCGGCTATGTCAGTTCTGACAGCTGCAACAAGTCTTGTAGTTCCTGCCGCTTCACAGACAATGTCTGCCGCAGCTAAATACGGAACAGGAAAAAATGTTGTGGAATACCTTAACAGAGGAATTTCTGCAATTAACACAGGCAACGGTATGCTCGTAAGCTGGAGATTCCTTGCTAATGACGCTGATGATGCTGAATACAAGCTTTACCGTGGAAACGAGCTTATTTATACAAGTAAAACAGGACAGGCTACCTGCTATCTCGACAAGGGCGGCAGCAGCAGTTCAAAGTACAGAGTTGACTATATTGCAGGCGGTAAGGTAGTAAGCTCCGAGAATTGCAGTCTTGTTTCAAATAAAGATTACTTCGACATCCCCCTCAACATTCCTAAGGGTTCAGGCTGCACATACAGTGCAAATGACTGCTCCGTTGGTGACGTTGACGGTGACGGTACATACGAAATTTTCGTAAAATGGGATCCCTCAAACCAGAAGGATAACTCACAGGATGGCGACACAGGCAATGTTTACATCGACTGCTACACACTTTCAGGAAAGCAGCTCTGGAGAATTGACCTCGGAAGAAATATCCGTGCAGGTGCTCACTACACTCAGTTCCTCGTTGCTGACTTCGACTGCGACGGTAAGGCTGAAATGACTTGTAAGACAGCTGACGGTACTAAGGACGGTACAGGTAAGGTTATCGGTGACGGTTCCAAGAACTACCGCAACGGTTCAGGTTATGTCCTCAGCGGTCCCGAATACTACACACTTTTCGAAGGTGCTACAGGTAAGGCACTTGATACAGTTGAATACGCATTCCCCAGAGGCAAGGTAAGCGATTGGGGCGATAACTACGGTAACCGTGTTGACCGTTTCAATGGTGCTGTTGTATATCTTGACGGTCAGAAGCCCTCAGCTGTTTCAAACAGAGGTTACTACACACGTATGACAGTTGTTGCATATGATGTTGTTGACAAAAAGCTTGTTGAGCGTTGGAAGTACGACTCAGGCAACGACGCTAAGAAGGGCTACCACAATGGTAACCACAACTGTATGCCTGCCGATGTTGACAACGACGGCAAACAGGAACTCGTACTCGGTTCAACTTGTATCGACGACAACGGAAAGCTTCTCTGGTGTAACGGACAGGGACACGGTGACGCTATGCACCTCGGTGATTTCCTCCCCAACAGAGAGGGACTTGAGCTTTGGATGTGTCACGAAGAAAAGCCTTGGGGCGTATCTCTCATAGACGCTAAGACAGGTAAGAATATCTTCCACAAGAACCATACAAAGGATACAGGACGTGCTTGCTGCGGTAATATCTATTCAAAGAATCCCGGTGCTGAATTCTGGGGTGCTACAGGCAACGATATTTTCGACGGCACAGGTAAGACTATTTCTACAACTAAGCCTGCTCAGAACTTCATGATTTACTGGGACGGCGACCTTGAGCGTGAAATCCTCGACGGTACAAAGATTGACGATTTTACAGACGGCGGCAAGCTTAACAGACTTCTTACAGCTGACGGATGTGCTGCTAACAACGGTTCAAAGAACAACCCGGGTCTTGCAGCAGATATCATGGGCGACTGGCGTGAAGAACTTGTTGTAAGAACTTCTGACAGCAAGTACCTCAGAGTTTACAATACAAAGTATACAACAAATACTCGTCTTACAACTCTTATGCACGATCCTCAGTATCGTTGTCAGGCAGCCGGTGAGCAGAACTGCTACAATCAGCCTGCACATCCAAGCTTCTACCTCGGTTCTGACGAAAAGCTTCCCGAAAGACCGGCTGTTACAATTAAGGGTGCAACAACTCCTCCCTCACAGAATCCAACAACTCCTCCTGATACAGAGCCTGCAACTCAGCCCACTACACAGCCACCTACAAATCCTCCTGTTCAGCAGGGTAAATACATCACTAATATGAGTGTTAAGGATACTGACAACGCAGCAGATTGGAAGATAGTTACAGCTTCACAGGGCGGTCTTGTATTCGGTGACAGAGATTACACTTATACAAAGTTCCCCGCACAGCTCAATGGTGCAGAATCACTCCTTACAGCCTGCGATTCAAAGAATGCAACAGGCGACCTCGCTGAATTCACAGCAGGTGCAAAGACAGATGTTTATGTATTCCTTGATGCAAGAGTTGAAACTGAAAACAATGTTCCCTCTTGGCTCGGCAGCTGGACAAAAACTGATATGACAGCTGAAACAAGCAATGACGTAGTATTCTCAGTATATAAGAAAACTATCAATCAGGGCGAAAAGGTTGTTCTCGGAAACAACAACATGACAGGAAATGTTGTAAACTACACAGTATTCGCAGCAGCAGCTAATGAGCAGCCTGCAACACAACCTACAACTCAGCCTACACAGCCCACAACTAATCCTACAAAACCCAGCACTACAACTCAGCCAACAACACCCACACAGCCACCTCAGACAAACGTTCGTTACGGTGACGCAAACTGTGACGGCAAGGTTACAATTGCCGATGCAGCAGCTATTTTCCAGTACCTCTCAAATCCCGATAAATACACAATAACAGCAGAGGGCAAGAAAAATGCCGATGTATATAATGTAGGCGATGGAATTACAACATCTGATGCTATAGCAATTCAGAAACTTGATGCAGGAATTATTTCATCACTCCCCCAAAATAATTGAATACTTCCATACTATCCCAAATCCCGATTACAAAAATTCTGTAATCGGGATTTTTGCTGTATAAGTTCAGATTTATTTGTTAATTGATTGTAATATAATAGCAAAATTCGGCGATAGCTAATTATACTATATGGAATATTATTTTATATTTAAACTGCATTTATTATGATTTGTTACAGATACTTGTACCTTATGTATAATATATACAAAAACAATAATGATAATTGTTGTAAAATGTTAATTGAAATTTGTGCATTTTTCTGATATAATATATTTATAGAAATAACATAGGCTAACTATTTCTATTCAATTTTCACACTACCAAAAGATACTCTATAAGGAGGGATTTAAGTGAAAAAAACATTCAACTTTTTAATTTCTGTATTTATTATTTCAGTTTTTATGCTTATTTCCGCCCCCGTTTATGCCTTTGCTAATAAATCCTCCAATGAGAATTACAACGCCCTCATTGATACGGGTTTTGAATCGGGAGAATTTGAGGGCTGGTCGTCTTTTGGCAACAAGTCGCAGATTTCTATCAGCAACGAAAAAGCATACGGCGGTTTTTCTTCTCTTAAATCCCATACAAGAGAAATGGCCTGGAGCGGGCCCGCTCTCAATATTACCGATATTATAAAAGGCGGTCACGAATACCTTTTCAGACTCTATGCCATAAGTGATACAGCACCCGAAATCGAAATTTCCATTACTCTTAAATATGTTGATGATGCAGGTACGGAAACATATGTCAATATGACAACTGCTACAGTAACTAATAAGAAATGGGAATTCATCGAAGCTACCGCAACTATACCCGAAAATGCAACGGATATTATTTTTTATACAGAAACAATAGAAGGAACTGATGAGTTCTATATTGATGACGTTTCAATTTACGGCTATAAAACTTCTCAGGAAATTGTCTATGAAGAAAACGAAGAATCCCTTGAATTCAACTTTGAATCAAGTTTAGACGGCTGGATTCCAAGAGGTGAAATCTCTCTGGAACTTAGCGAGGATTTCAAATACTCAGGAAGTAAATCATTGTATGTTTCTAATAAAAAAGAAATCTGGAATGCTCCCATGGTCAGAATTACTAAAGTCAGCCCAGGTATAAATTATACCTATTCGGCTTACGTTATGTATATTGACAAACATTGTGACGACGACCATTTCTTCTCAATAAGACTTCAGTACAACCTCGACGGCGAAGAAACCTACGTTACTATAAAAAGCAAGCGGCTCGAAAACGGTACCTGGTCTAAAATTTCAGGAGATTACATTCTCCCCCATAACGCTACCGATATATACTTTTACATCTCTACAGATGAGGACCAAGGTCTTTTGACGGAAAATATCGCCTTTTATGTGGACAATGTTAAAATTGCCGACAGCAGCGCAGCATTGAAATCCCGCAGACAAAACACAATTATTATGTGTGCTATAGCATTTGCTGTTATAGCTGTTAATATTCTTCTTCTGAAATGGTTTATCAAAAAACAATACGAAACTAAAAAGGCAATTCTCGCTTCTGCAATTGACGCTATGACAGGGGCAAACAATCGTAATACCTATGAAAAATATATCGAGGAACTTGAAAAAAATCCCGAAAAATGCAAACATCTCTATGTTATGGCGTGCGATGTCAATTTCCTTAAATATATCAACGACAACTACGGTCACGACTGCGGCGATAAGGCTATTATCCGCTGTGCATCTGTTCTTCTGAGAGTTTATGGCAAAAAAGGTACGGTTTATCGTATCGGCGGCGATGAATTTATGTGCTTCTCATCTTCAAATTTACTCGATGCGGTTAATGTGGAATTCGCAAGAGAATCCCTCGATTACAAGGGTTATCCATTCTCCGCAGCTGTGGGAATTGCTAACTATGACCCGCAAATTGACCTTGACGGTCCCGATATAAAAGCCCTCATAACACGAAGCGATAAAGCTATGTACAATCATAAAGTTGAAATAAAGAAAAATTCAGATTTTATCAACTGATTTCAATAGTTTTTGTTATAAAAAAACAAGTATATCACAATAAATGGTGAATATATACCGGAAATAGCAATAATCGACTTGTATAATTCATAAAAAATTAATAAAATATAATTAAAGAATAACAGCAGGAGTCAATTCCTTCTTCTTGCTGTTATTCTTTAGGGGGACAAAGGTGATTATAAAATCTTAAATTGTTTAACGGAATCCTCAAATGCAAAGTAAAAAATATTAAATATTCATTTTGAGATTCCCGTCTAAAGAAAGTGGGGTTTTACATGAACAAATTATTCAGAAAAACTGCCTGCGGATTTTTAAGTGCAATTGTTAGTGCGGCACTTATTCCTGCAACTTTTACTGCAAGCGCTTATCAGGAAACAGGCAAAAAAGACGGTTATGACTGGGAACTGTGGAATCAGGACGGCAAAGGCTCAGTCAGTATGGACGTGGGCGATAATGGCTCTTTCTCATGCAGCTGGAGCGGTATCGAAAACTGTCTTTTCCGCACAGGTCAGAAATTGGGAAGTACAAAAACTTATGACCAGTATGACGGCATCTACCTCGACTACGATGTAGATTATTTCCCCAAGGGCAACTCCTATATGTGCGTTTACGGCTGGACTGAAAACGGCAAGGGAACTCATCCTACTGTTGAGTATTATATCGTTGACGCATGGGGTTCATGGCGTCCGCCCGGAGCAAATAATCCTCTCGGAACTGTTGAGGCTAACGGCAATACATACGATATTTACAGAACAGAGAGAATAAACCAGCCTTCAATTCACGGTACAGAAACTTTCTACCAGTATTGGAGTGTTCGTCAGGATAATCCTGCAAGAAATAATGCTGAAACTCATATTGCAGGAAGAATCAGTATTTCCAAGCACTTTGATGCATGGGAAAAAGCAGGAATGGATATGAGCGGCGTTATGTATGAGGTTGCTCTCAATGTTGAGGGTTATCAGTCCAACGGCTCAGCTAAGGTTAATTCAAATCTTGTTACATACGGTGAGGGCGACGGCGACGAGGGAAAAGTTGAAATCCCCACAGAGCCTGTAGAACCCGATGAAAATGGTTACTACTACAACGATACCTTTGAAAGCGGTGTCGGTGATTGGTCAGGCAGAGGTGCGGCTTCTGTAAAGGCAAGCAATGGTACTCTTGCTGTTACAGGCAGAACCGAGTCATGGAACGGTGCAACTACATACCTTGACCCTGCTGCATTCAAGGCAGGCGAAACATACAGCTTTAGTGTTGATGTTTCAAAACCAAATTGGGATGGAGCATCATTTGACGAATACAAAGATATTCTTACATTCACA
>CALFMA010000091.1 GCA_937880065.1 uncultured Ruminococcus sp. | reverse complement strand
TGATGACTCTGTTGGATCCGTTTCTTCTTACAACGTCATTTCCGGCATAGCGTTGCTGAATAAATTTCTCAATGTTTTCTTCTTGTTTGGCTAGGGTTAGTTTGATATCCTCCTTGGTGCAGGAGACTATTGTTCCCAAAGCTACAAGCAGTATTGTTATTATTTTTTTCATTATTTCACCTTCTTAATAAAATTTTCAAGGGAATCGTTTCCCCCTGTTGAAACATAACCGTAATACGCAAGAACAACCGAAGCGTCAACAGAATCAATGCTGTCATCGCAGTTGACATCAGCCGCAAGCTCCTGAGCCGCATTAATACGGCTAAATCCGTAAATAGTCAGATTTGCATAACTGTTAAGTATCAATGAAGCGTCTGTAGAATCTACAGTACCGTCAATATTCACATCTCCAAGAGTAAAGCCTTTTTGCCTGTTTTCCGCATCAAAGGCATTTTTGGAAATGGGGTAATTTGTTTTGAATTCATCGGAAGTAAAATCGGTTATAATAAAATTATTCTCGTCCTCTCCCGAAGCAATATGAGCCTTTTCTCTGTCGGCTTCATCAAAATCCTCATAGCCTTTCAGAAAATAATCGCAATCGGATACTTCATCATAGAAGATATCCCACGTAGAATCACAAAGATAATATACGCCGTCAATTGCAGCGATATTCCATGCATGACCGCCATCGGTATCCATACCCGAAATTATACGGCAGGATATGCCCGCTTCTTTGGCAAGACGGTAGAAAAGCTGGGAAAATCCCTGACATACAGCCTTTCCATTATACAATGCACCGTATGCGGAGAATTTCGCCTTATTTTCGTTGCCCTCGCTGTAATCATATTCCACGTTATTGATTATATACTCATATATTGCGGAAATTTTCCCGTAATCGTCAAGGTTATCCAAGTCAAGGGAAGCCAGAATTTCCGCCACTTTTTCATTGACGTATTCTTCCTGTTTAGCGGACGTGTAGTAACTTACGGCAATGTTGTAGTAATAGTTCACACCGTCATAGTCACCTTCACAGTAAATACTGTTTATATCATACTTAATATAATCGCCCTCATCGGAATTATAAGTTTCCTCAATTGCCAGAAGCATTACGTCGTGAAATGATTTTTCATAATCAAAGGTTACAGGCAGAGAAAATACAAATTCTTTATTTCTCGTTCTGAAACATTCTCTGACATATTTTGCCGCAGTTTCGATATTTTCGAAATTTTCGCCTTTTTCCGCAACAGCTGTTTTTTGATAGGAAAAATCCGTCTTTATCTTAAATGCGGAAGAATTAACGGGAACTGCCGCTGCCATAACCGTGACAGCCATTGCAGCAGCAACCAGTTTTTTCATCAGTTTCATATAAACCACTCCTGTCGTATCAGGGTGTTATGTGAACTCCCTGATTATCTTTCAAGTATCTGTGTTCTGTCAGGGCCTATGCCGACCATGCTTACCTTACAGCCAACGAGTTCTTCAAGACGTGCAATATACTTCTTGCAGTTTTCGGGAAGTTCGTCAAAGCTCTTGCAAGCTGAAATATCCTCTGTAAATCCAGGGAATTCCTCGTAAATAGGTGTGCAGCCCTCTAAGTCCTCAAGTGTAGCAGGGAAATGCTCTGTAACTGTACCGTCAGGCTTCTGATATGCAACGCACATCTTTAATGTGTCGATATTAGCCAATGTATCAAGCTTGTTGATAGCAAGGCTGTCAAGTCCGTTAACTCTTACAGAGTGACGAACGATAACAGCATCGAACCAGCCGGTACGTCTTGGTCTGCCTGTAGTTGTACCGAATTCGCCGCCTACAGTTCTGATCTGATCGCCGATTTCGTCATCAAGCTCGGTTGGGAAAGGTCCCTTGCCTACTCTTGTTGTGTAAGCCTTAGCAACACCGATAATATTTGTGATCATCTTTGGACCTACGCCTGTACCTACGCAAACACCTGCTGAAAGTGGGTGTGAAGATGTAACATAGGGGTATGTACCGAAATCAATATCGAGAAGTGTAGCCTGTGCACCCTCAAACATAATTGTCTTGCCTGCCTTGTCAGCCTCAAATGTGAGAACTGAAACGTCTTCAACGTAAGGAGCAAGTCTTTTTCCGTATTCAATATACTCAGCAGTTACAGCGTCAAGGTCGAAAGCTTCGCCGCCGTAAACGTCTGTAATAATCTTATTTTTCAGCTTTCCTGTTGCCTGAATTTTCTCTGCAAGCACTTCGGGATGTACAAGGTCATATACTCTGATACCGCATCTCTCGTACTTGTCCATATATGTAGGGCCGATACCTCTCTTTGTTGTACCGATGTCCTTACCGCCTCTGAAAGCCTCAGAAAGTCCGTCAAGAGTGATATGCCAAGGCATTACAACGTGAGCTCTTGGGTCAATTTTAAGTGAAGCTGTGGAAATTCCTCTTGCTTCAAGACCGTCAAGTTCGCCGATGAAATCCTTAGGATCGAGTACAACTCCGGCACCGATAAGGCAGAGAGTATCTTTATAAAGTATACCCGATGGGATAAGGTGAAGCTTATAAACTTCTCCGTTATTTACTACTGTGTGACCTGCGTTGTTACCGCCCTGTGAACGTACAACAACATCTGCACGGGAGGAAATGATATCAATAATCTTTCCCTTTCCCTCATCTCCCCATTGTGTTCCAACTACAATATTAGCAGGCATTATTCAAAACCTCATTCCATTAATTTTTTTTGGATAATCCGTATTTGCGGATTTTCCGTGTATTTCCTTACAGATACAGACAAAAAAGCCCTTTCTGTAAAGTTCTTTACACTTTATTATATCACAGTATGAATAATATTTCAAGTGCTTTTGAAAAAAAAGCATTTTTTGCATAGATTAGCCTTTAGCCGTTAGCCTTTAGCCTTTAGCTTTTGTATGCTGATATAATTTGTATGGATAATCTCACAGGCGGATTGTGTCTATCCGATATAAACAGGCTGATTTTTCACCCGAGAAAATTTCACCAAACGACACAGGAATACATATTATATAAGGCAGCATATCGCTGTAATACAACAGGAGGAATAAATTCTATGGCAACCTTTTATAATCAGGCAACCCTTTCCTACAACGGCAATGTTGCAGGTTCAAATATAACATCGGGCAGAATTATTGAAACTCTGTCTGCCACAAAAAATGCTCTCGTTTCCACTTATACGACAACGGGAGATGTAACCTACGTGATAAGCATTATCAACAGCGGAAATACCGACTGTACAGCACTTACACTCACGGATAACCTCGGAAGCTACACTCTCCCCGACGGTACAACTGAAGTTGTCCCTCTCAGCTATGTAAACGGTACAGTAAACTATTTTGTAAACGGCATACAACAGCCGTCACCCGAAATTACCGACACCGAACCCCTTACAATTACAGGTATCAGCGTTCCTGCACAGGGAAATGCAATTATTATCTATACTGCACGTCCAAATCAGTATGCACCTCTTGGAACTGACGCTTCTATAACAAATACCGTGACGGTGGAAGGCTGCATAAACAGCGTTACTGCCGAGGAAACAATCACCTACAGCACAGAGCCTATGCTTACTATCAGCAAAGCACTGGAACCTACAGTAGTTGCAGAAAACGGCACTATAACCTATACCTTTGCAATCAGAAATTACGGCAGCACAGCAACAGCTTTGTCAGATGATGTTATCTTTACTGACATTTTCGACCCTATTCTGAATATCTCAGCTGTAACATTCAACGGTACTCCATGGACAGCAGGTGATGATTACACCTATGACACTCAGACAGGCGTATTTACGTCAGTTAACGGCAGTGTTACCGTTCCTGCGGCAACATTTACTCAGGACGAAACAACAGGCGTATGGGCTGTTGAACCCGGTGTAAGTACACTTGTAATTACAGGAACTTTAGCCTAATCAAAAAACCTGCTCGAAAAATCGGGCAGGTTTTTCATATCGTTCAGTTTATCTTATAGCTTTCACAAGAAATAAGCACGGATTTTCTTCATTCCAATAGGTTGTGAAAACTTCAAGAGGAATAAATCCTTCTTTTTTGTAAAATGCTCTTGTGCGGTCATAAGGCTCATAATCTGCCGATTCATCAAGAGTTTTTACTGTAAGAAATTGTTTTTTGTTTTTGATACAGTATTTTTTGCAGGCTTCAATAAGCATATGTCCTACACCCTTTCTGTGAAATTCCTTTAGTACTCCTAAATTGTAAATTTCAGCAGTATACTCATTATGAATTTTCAATGCCACGAACCCTATACAACTGTCATTTTCATAAACGGCATAAAAGGGATACTTCTTGTGAATTTCTGCCTTTACAGGAATATCCTCAGGCGGACTGAACCATTCGGGGAGATTTCCCATAATTTCAATTGTGATTGCTTCCTTTAAACTTTCAGATAAAATTTCTTTTACGGATAACATTTTTATTTCCTCCATATATTATATTCAAGGCTCAGTTAATAAATAAATCAGAATAATAAAAAAACCGCAGATTTCTCTGCGGTAAAACGTTGAATATGCAGAGCGAAAATCATTATTGCAACACAAATAAAGCTGCTATTCAACAGCCATTTGCGTATTAACTTTGATTTTCCACTCGTTCCGATTATACACTTTCTGGCAACCCAGCAGTTATATCATCGGGCAAATCACTCCTTTTTTTATTTACTAACCTTGCCTTGTTATCTAAGGGCATCTCTAAAAACCCCTTTTGAGAAAAAACAGCTATGCACGACATCTATTTCGTCAACCTCCCTCGGAGTGCGAAAGCACGCCTTCGGGAGGTTTCCTTGTAGCTGTCATACCTATCTGCTTTTTCTTTAACCAAACGGGTTTTTAGAGATGCCTTAATAAAATTATTTCTTTTAAATATATCATTTTCCCCTTGACAAACGGGCTGAAATGGTGTATAATGTGTAAAGTGATTTTTCATTACACCCGAAAGGCGGCTGTTTTATGGCTAAAGAGCTGAAATTTGTTATGCTCCTCGATTTCTATGGGGAACTTCTTACCGAAAAACAGCGTGACGTTATGGAACTTTATTACTGCGAGGACTTATCCCTCTCGGAAATAGGCAACCCTATGGGTATCACAAGGCAGGCGGTACGCAGTTTTATCAAGCGTGGAGAGGAAATCCTCCTCAACTACGAGGAAAAGCTGGGATTTGCCGAAAGACTCGGCAAAATGCAGGATTGCTTCAACAGTATAAGCAACGCCGCAAAGCTTGTTGAAGATGAAAATATCAGAAATACAATTACAGCCGAAGTCGAAAAAGGACTGGAGCTTTTAATATAGGAGGCAGCTTATGGCATTCGAGGGACTTTCCGAAAAACTGAATAACGTCTTTAAAAAACTGAAATCCAGAGGAAAGCTCACGGAGAAAGATGTCAAGGAGGCTATGCGTGAAGTAAAGCTTGCTCTCCTTGAAGCCGATGTAAGCTATAAGGTTGTTAAGGATTTCGTTGCAAAGGTTTCCGAAAGAGCCGTTGGAGAAGAAGTTCTCACAAGCCTTACCCCTGCACAGCAGGTTATAAAGATTGTTAACGAGGAACTCTGCTCCCTTATGGGTGAGCGGAATTCCCGCATAAATTTTGCAAATAAACCGCCTACGGTTATTATGATGTGCGGACTTCAGGGTTCGGGTAAAACTACCCACGCTGCAAAGCTTGCTAAAATGCTTAAAAAAGAGGGACATCGTCCGCTTCTTGCAGCCTGTGATATTTACCGTCCTGCCGCTATAAATCAGTTGCAGGTAGTCGGTGCAAAGGCTGATGTAAAAGTCTTTGAAATGGGACAGACAGACCCCGTAATCATTGCACAGAAGGCTCTTGCCCACGCTAAGGATTACGGCCACGATATACTTATCATCGACACCGCAGGCCGTCTGCACGTTGATGAGGCTCTTATGGATGAGCTGAAAAATATCAAGGAGCTTACAGCTCCTCACGAAATTATGCTTGTTGTCGATGCTATGACAGGTCAGGACGCTGTAAATGTTGCCAAGGCTTTTGATGAAGCTGTTGGTATCACAGGCGTGCTTATGTCAAAGCTTGACTCAGATACAAGAGGCGGTGCGGCTCTCTCCGTACTGTCAGTTACGGGTAAGCCTATCAAGTTTGTGGGTATGGGCGAAAAGCTTGACGATTTCGAGCAGTTCCACCCTGAGCGTATGGCTTCACGTATTCTCGGTATGGGCGATGTTCTCACCCTTATCGAAAAGGCTGAAAACGTAATGACACAGAAAGAGGCCGAGCATCTCACCAAGAAGTTCAAGGAAAATAAGTTCGATATGAACGACCTCCTTGACCAGATGAAGCAGATAAGAAAAATGGGCAGTATGAAGTCTATTATCGGTATGCTTCCCGGTGTTGGCGATAAGCTGAAAGATGCAGACATTGACGAAAGCGGTCTTGTGCGTATAGAGGCGATTATCACTTCTATGACAAAGGCTGAGCGTGAAAAGCCTTCAATCATTAATCCGTCAAGAAAAAGACGTATTGCCGCAGGTTCAGGCACTAAAGTCGAGGAAATCAACAGACTTCTGAAACAGTTTGACCAGATGCAGAAGATGATGAAGAAATTCACAGGAAAAGGCGGCAAAATGAATCTGCGTAAGGCAAGAAAGCAAATCGCAGGTATGAATTTTGACAAAATGACAGGCAAGGGCGGAGGAAATCTTCCTTTCTGATTGCCGATAAACCGTAGGGGTACGGTTAAAAAATGATATTTAAGGGGAATAAAATGGGATTTGATTTAATCGAAACAGGCGATATGCTTATGCGTATCCGTCACCGTCACCGCTACAGAGGAAGCAGACATCCTCTCACTTTGTGGGGATTTATCTTCTTAGTTGTGGGACTTGCACTGATGCTGGCTGTAAAAATATGGGATAGCAAAGACAAGGAAAGCGGTAAAAATGTAAAAGTTATTATCATGGTTGCGGCAATCGCATTTATTATATTGTCAACTGCTGCTGATGCTATGGGTGATACAAATACATGATTTCACGGGGAAACCCTTGAATATACAAAAATACAAATACGGAGGTGAATAGAAAATGGCAGTAAAAATCAGACTGAGAAGAATGGGTGCTAAGAAGGCTCCTTTCTATCGTGTTGTTGTTGCAGACTCCAGATACCCCAGAGATGGTAGATTTGTTGAGGAAATCGGTTACTACGATCCTACAAAGGAGCCCTCTGTTGTAAAGATCGACGGAGAGAAGGCTAAGAGCTGGATTGCAAAGGGTGCACAGCCCACAGACACAGTAAAGGTACTTCTCAAGAACGAAGGTATCCTTTAATTAAAAAGCTGAGGAGGAGCGTGGACATTTGTCCAATGCTCCTGTTCCCGAAGCAAGGAGGACTTTATGAAAGACTTACTTTATGCAATTGCAGCAGGTCTTGTTGAAGATAAGACCGCTATTATCATAAAAGAGGACGAGCCTGATGAGGAGGGTACAATAAACTTCCGCCTTTCAGTTGCTCCCGATGATATGGGCCGTGTAATCGGCAAACAGGGCAGAATTGCCAAGGCGCTCCGTACTATTATGAGAGCAGGCGCTGCTAAAAAAGATCTCAAGGTTACTGTTACTATTGAGTAATTTTTTCCCTTTTCGTTTCGGCGGAAAGGGATTTTTTGTTTAATGCGTAATTCGTAATTCGCAATGCGTAATTATTTTAAAGAACTATTAGCTGTTAGCTAACAGCTTACAGCTAACGGCTAAAGGCTCATAAATTAATAAAGCTGTCAACCTATTCATATTTTTATCAAAAGAAAGTCAATTCCTTATAAAAAATTGCTGAAATGCCCTTTTGCCTATTGCATTTTTTTTCGTTTTGTGGTATGATATAGGGTAGAATATTAGGAGCTAATACACATTTGCCCCTAAGAAATCAACAGCGGTTTAACAGCCGAAGTTGATAAAATACAGCGTGCTACAGCACGGGTCAGGAGAAAAAAATGCCAAAGATTCAGGATATTAACAAAATCATGATTATCGGTTCAGGCCCAATCATTATCGGTCAGGCCTGTGAGTTCGACTATTCGGGAACTCAGGCTTGCAAGGCTCTCAGAAACCTCGGTTATGAAATCGTTCTTGTAAACTCTAACCCAGCAACTATTATGACAGACCCCGACGTTGCCGATACAACTTATATCGAGCCTCTCAACGTTGAAAGACTTACTCAGATTATCGAAAAAGAACGTCCCGACGCACTTCTTCCAAACCTCGGCGGTCAGTCAGGTCTTAACCTCTGCTCTGAGCTTGATGAAGCAGGTGTTCTTGAAAAGTACGGCGTTCGTGTTATCGGTGTTCAGGTTGACGCTATCGAGCGTGGTGAGGACCGTATCGAATTCAAGAACGCTATGAATAAACTCGGTATCGGTATGCCAAGAAGTGAAGTTGCTTACACAGTTGAGGAAGCTGTTAAAATTGCCGATAACCTCAAATATCCTGTTGTTCTTCGTCCCGCTTATACCATGGGCGGCGTTGGCGGCGGTATGGTTTATAACGTAGACGAACTTAAAGTCGTTTGCGAAAGAGGATTACAGGCATCCCTCGTTGGTCAGGTTCTCGTTGAGGAATGTATCTTCGGCTGGGAAGAACTTGAACTTGAAGTTGTTCGTGATATCAACAACAACAAGATTACTGTCTGCTTTATCGAAAATATCGACCCCGTAGGCGTTCACACAGGCGATTCATTCTGCTCCGCACCCATGCTTACAATTCCCGAAGATGTTCAGAAAGAACTCCAGGAAATGTCATATAAAATCATTGAATCTATCGAAGTTATCGGCGGATGTAACTGTCAGTTTGCCCGTGATCCTGAAACAGGACGAATTGCAGTTATCGAAATCAACCCAAGAACTTCACGTTCTTCTGCCCTCGCTTCAAAGGCAACAGGTTTCCCAATTGCTCTCGTTTCAGCTATGCTTGCCTGCGGTCTTACTCTTGACGAAATCCCCTGCGGCAAATACGGCACACTTGACAAGTATGTTCCCGACGGCGATTACATCGTAATCAAGTTCGCTCGCTGGGCATTTGAGAAATTCAAGGGTGCAGAGGATAAACTCGGTACACAGATGCGTGCTGTAGGCGAGGTTATGAGTATCGGTAAGACATATAAGGAAGCTTTCCAGAAGGCTATCCGCAGCCTTGAAACAGGCAGATACGGTCTTGGTTTTGCAAAGAATTTCAACAGCATGACTAAGGAAGAACTCCTTGACCTTCTTAAAAATCCCACAAGCGAAAGACAGTTCATCATTTATGAGGCTCTCCGCAAGGGTGCTGATATTGAGGAAATCTTTGAGCTTACAAAGATAAAGAGATACTTCTTAGAGCAGATGCTTGAACTTGTTGAGGAAGAAGAAATGCTCCTCACAATGAAAGGTGCAGTTCCCGAGGAAGATGTTCTCAGACAGGCTAAATTAGACGGTTTCTCCGACCGTTACCTCAGCTCACTCCTTGAAGTTACAGAGGAAGAAATCAGAAATACACGTATTGGCTACGGTATCTGCGAAGCTTGGGAGGGTGTTCACGTAAGTTCAACAGAAAATGCAGCTTACTACTACTCCACATATCACCTCACAGAGGATAAGAGCCCTGTCAGCACAGATAAGCCAAAGATTATGATTCTCGGCGGCGGTCCTAACAGAATCGGTCAGGGTATCGAATTCGACTACTGCTGTGTACACGCTGCACTTGCTCTTAAAAAGCTTGGCTTTGAGTCAATTATCGTAAACTGCAACCCCGAAACAGTATCAACTGACTATGATACATCAGATAAGCTTTATTTCGAACCTCTTACACTTGAAGATGTTCTTGCTATCCACGACAAGGAAAAGCCTGTAGGCGTTATTGCACAGTTCGGCGGACAGACACCGCTCAACCTGGCTGCAGACTTAGAAAAGAACGGCGTTAAGATTCTTGGTACTCCGCCGGAAGTAATCGACATGGCAGAGGACAGAGACCTGTTCCGTGCAATGATGGAAAAACTCGAGATTCCGATGCCGGAAGCAGGCATGGCAACGACCGTAGAAGAAGCAGTTGCTATCGCTGAGAAGATTGGCTATCCGGTTATGGTGCGTCCGTCCTTCGTACTCGGCGGTCGCGGCATGGAAGTTGTGTATGATTCCGAGAGCATGAAGGGCTACATGCTGGCAGCTGTTGGTGTAACTCCGGACAGACCGATTCTGATTGACCGTTTCCTGCGTCATGCAACAGAAGTAGAGGCAGATGCAATCAGTGACGGTACAACCGCATTTGTTCCGGCAGTTATGGAGCACATCGAGCTTGCAGGTATCCACTCCGGTGACTCGGCTTGTATCCTGCCGTCCAAGCACATCTCTGAGAAGAATCTCAATACCATTAAGGAATACACCAGAAAGATCGCAGTTGAGATGAACGTACGCGGTCTGATGAATATGCAGTATGCAATCGAGGATGATAAGGTGTATGTCATCGAAGCAAACCCAAGAGCATCCCGTACCGTGCCGTTGGTATCTAAGGTATGTGATATCAACATGGTAAAGGTAGCAACCAAGATTATCAC
>CALFMA010000090.1 GCA_937880065.1 uncultured Ruminococcus sp. | reverse complement strand
CCGCATTCATCAGGGCAGTACAGAAATATGAGCATATCACGGAGCTGACACCTGAGATTATGCATGAGCTTATCGAGAAGATCGTTGTTCACGCTCCTGACAAGAGCAGCGGGCATCGTACCCAGGAAATCGAGATCCACTATCGTTTCGACGTTGCCGTAGCGACTGCCGTTGCAGACAGTATGAAGTACGACAAAAAGAGAAAGGCTGCGTAACCGCCGAGGTTACGCAACCTTATCTTCAAATCATAAAAACTTCTTTATTAGTACCCGTCTTTTCCCGTGGGAGTTGTTTTTTGTATTAATATTTCATAAGTTCCTTTGCAAGAGCCATAAGCTGCTCCATGGTCAGAGCTTCAATGCGGACGGATTCGGATATTCCAAGTCCCGAAAGCGCCGAATATACGTCATTTTTAGCAATTCCCAGCATAGAGCAAAGAGAATTTGCAAGAGTTTTTCTTCGCTGTGAAAATCCTGCCTTAACCATACGGAAAAAGAATTTTTCCTCCTCCTCTGTAAGGCGATGCTCCTTGTCAATGTCAATGCGGATTACCGCAGAATCCACATTTGGAGAGGGCATAAAGCTGCCACGGGATACCCCGAAAAGCTGCTTCACTGAGCCGTAGTAGTTAACTCCAACGGTGATTGCTCCAGATTCACGGCTGCCAACCTTTGCACAAAGCCGCTGTGCCGCCTCTTTTTGCACCATAACCGTAATTGAATCAATAGGCAGGCGACTCTCCAGCAGCAGCATAATCACAGGGGAAGTGATGTAATAGGGCAGATTTGCACATACAGCCACATTAAGACCTGCAAAATCATCGGCGATAATCTGCTGTAAATCGGCTTTCATTACGTCCTCATTGTATATCTTTATATTATTAAACTCTTTCAAGGTTTCGTCTAAAACAGGCATAAGACGAGTGTCAATTTCCACCGCCGATACCTTATCCGCACGGAGAGCAAGCTCCTTTGTGAGAACTCCGATTCCCGTGCCGATTTCCAGTATTCCATACCCCTCACGGGCATTTCCCATTTCCGCAATTCTTGGGCAAACATCGGGATTTATGAGGAAATTCTGCCCCAATCCCTTGGAAAAATTAAATCCGTGCCTGCCAAGAATTTCCTTGACCGTTCCAATATTTGTAAGTGTCATTTTCAGTTCTCCTCAACGGAATGACGCTTTTTTTCGTAGAACTCACTCTGCTTTGCGTCATTCATTTTATTTATATCATTTACAAGATAATCCGCTGAACGAAAAGCACGCTGAAAATCAGTATCGGCAAAAACTGCTTTAAGCCCGATAAATTCGCCGTCTATTGTGATTTCGAGTTCTCTTATCTGCCTGCCGCAATGCTTTTCTTTCACATAAGAAATATATTTATCAATTTCCCTTTTATCCATTTCGCCGCCGATAACATTGATTTTCATAACGTCACTCCTTTTTTATAGTCGTTGCAGTACAGCCTCGGCACATTTCATACCATCAACTGCCGCAGAAATAATTCCGCCTGCGTATCCCGCACCCTCGCCGCAGGGGAATAATCCGCCTACAGACAGAGATTGAAGTTCCTCATTCCTGTTTATACGCACAGGGGAACTGCTTCTGCTCTCAACGCCTGTGAGAACAGCGTCCCCGTTGTCAAATCCCTTGATTTTTCGCCCCATTTCCACAATTCCCGATTTAAGGGAACTGCATACAAAATCGGGGAGGTATTCACTTGGCATAGCAAATTTAACCTTTGGACGATAACTTGGCTTAACCTTGCCGAACTCCGCAGACAGCCGATTTTCAAGGAAATCTCCCACAAGAACAGCAGGTGCGGAATAGTCCGAGCCGCCTGCAATAAAGGCTTTTTCCTCGATTTCACGCTGAAAATACATACCTGCAAGGGGATGTTCGCTGCCGAAATCTTCAGGGGTTACATTTACCAGCAATGCACTGTTGGAATTCACGGCATTTCGGGCAAAACAGCTCATTCCGTTAACTGCCAACCGTCCCTCCTCGGAAGATGCAGCCACAACCTCGCCGCCGGGACACATACAAAACGTGTACACCGCTCTGCCATTGGGCAGATGAACCGCCAGCTTATAATCAGCGGCTTTCAGGGCAGGATTTCCTGCAAAATCGCCATACATCGCCCTGTCAATATCCTCTCGCAGATGCTCGATACGAACTCCCACGGCAAAATTTTTCTGTGACATATCTACATTTTTTTCATAGAGCATTTCAAAAATATCC
>CALFMA010000089.1 GCA_937880065.1 uncultured Ruminococcus sp. | reverse complement strand
ATTTTTATCACCATCCCTTAATTCAACAGCTTCAAAACTTCCTGTTGATGCTCCTGATGGTACTATTGCTTTTCCAACTGTACCATCTTGCAAAGTTACCTTTACTTGCACAGTAGGATTTCCCCTTGAATCTAAAACTTGCATAGCTTTTATACTTTTAATTGTATTCATAAATTTAACCTCCATCTTATAATCTATTTAAATTATTAACTAATATTGGAAGATTTAAACAAAAAAGAATAGACAAATAATTATTGTCTATTCCTACATATTATTATTTTAACAAATATAGCATTAATTGTCAAGTAAAAAAATTCTCCCAATCTATTGCAAATTTTGTCCTTTTGTGATACAATTAAAATAGCATATTATGTATATTTACAGGAGGAAAAACTATGGATAATAAAAGACCAAGAGCAAGACAAAAGAATGTCACATCAGGCGGCAGCGGAGTTCACAGACGTGGCAGCGGACTCGGCACAGGCCCTGTAGGCTCAGGCAAGGTAACTTCGGGAAAAACAGGCGGCAGCGGTATGAAACGTGCCGCTGTCGGAGGCGGTATCAGCATCCCAACTCTGCTTATTATCGGCTTTGCTATTATGAAAATGATTGGCGGCGGAAATGGTGCATCTCAGCAGCAGCAGGATTTTATTCAGAATAACGGTTCAAACAATTACAATTCTTCTTCGGGGGTTGACTTCTCCGATACAGGAAGTTCAGCTGAAATCAATAACGATGTAGCCGCAGGTTCAAGAAGCAAATATACAAATATCCTCGGCAATAAAAAAGATTCCGTTACTGTTATGATTTACATTTGCGGTACTGACCTTGAATCAAAGCACGGTATGGCTTCTTCCGATATTCAGGAAATGGCTTCCGCTGATTTCGGCGACAACGTAAATGTAATCCTCTACACAGGCGGCTGTAAGCAATGGAAAATCAACGGTATCAGCAACAAGGTTCATCAGATTTATCAGATTAAGAACGGCGAGCTTATCCGCCTTGAAGATGATATGGGCAAGAGTGCAATGACCGAGCCTGAAAATCTTACGGAGTTCATCAAATACTGCAACAATAATTTCCCTGCTAACCGTAATAACCTCATTATGTGGGACCACGGCGGCGGCTCTGTAAGCGGCTACGGCTATGATGAAACAAATGCTTTCGGCGGTTCAATGGACTTGGCTGAAATCGACAAGGCACTCACCGACGGCGGAGTTAAATTCGACTTCGTAGGCTTTGACGCTTGCCTTATGGCAACTGCTGAAACTGCCCTTATGCTCAATGACCATGCGGATTATATGATTGCCTCCGAGGAAACTGAACCGGGTATCGGCTGGTATTACACAAACTGGCTTACAAAGCTTGGCAGAAACACATCAATGCCCACAGTTGAAATCGGCAAGAATATTATTGACGATTTCGTTGATACCTGTGCTAAAAAATGCCGTGGACAGAAAACAACTCTTTCAATTATTGACCTTGCGGAATTTTCAAATACTGTTCCCGAAAAGCTTAATTCCTTTGCACAGTCAATCAGCAAAAAGCTTACAAATCAGGAATTCAAAGAGGTTTCCGATGCCCGTTATACAACCCGTGAATTTGCTGTAAGTTCAAAAATTGATCAGGTTGACCTTGCTCACCTTGCTCTCAATATGAATAACAGCGAGGGTACAGCTTTAAGCAATGCCATAAAGGACGCTGTAAAATATAACCGCACATCCAACGATATAAACAACGCTTACGGTGTGTCAATTTATTTCCCCTACAGAAAGACTTCAAGCGTTGATACAGCCTGCAAAACATACAATAAAATCGGTATGGATTCCGAATACAGCCAATGTATAAGACAGTTTGCAAGCCTTGAAACATCAGGTCAGATTTCAGCAGGCGGAACATCCTCCCCTGTCCCCTCACTTTTCGATATGCTCGGAAGTGTAACAGGTTCGTCAGGGGGAAATGCTGATATGATCGGTCAGCTTCTCGGTTCATTCCTTGGTGGAACTTCCGACAGAACAATTGCAGGTCTTGACAGCTCCAACACAGAATTTATGAAAGACAACGGTCTTTCAGCCGATGATACTGCTGAATACATCTCAGCAAACTATTTCGACCCTACAAATCTCGTATGGAAACAGAACAGTAACGGCGAATATATTATGGAATTGCCTGAAACGCAGTGGGAACTTGTGCATACTCTTGACAAGAACCTGTTCTACGATGACGGCACAGGCTATGTTGATATGGGACTTGACAACGTATTCACTTTCGATGATGACGGAAATCTCATTGCAGATACCGATGATACATGGGTAGCAATCAACGGTCAGCCTGTTGCATATTACCACACAGATACAACTGAATTCGGCAATGACAGATATTCAATTTCAGGCTATGTCCCTGCATATCTCAATGATGAGCGTGTAAATCTTATTGTTGTATTCGATTCCGAAAATCCCAACGGATATATCGCAGGTGCGTCAACTGATTACAAGAACAACGAAACCGATACAGTTGCAAAGAATATGATTGAGCTTGAAGCAGGCGATACTCTCGACTTTGTATGCGATTACTACGACTACAGCGGCACATATTCCGACAGCTACTATCTGGGCGAGCAAATGACAGTTTCTGATAATATGGAAATCAGCAATGTAAGCGTAGGCGACGGAAATCTTAAAATCAGCTATTGCTTTACTGATATTTACAATCAGACTTACTGGACAGAGGCGATAAACAAGTAAAAAATAAGTGCATAAAAATAATACCGCATACGACAGATAAATGCCGTATGCGGTAAATTTTTTATTAAAGATTATAGTAACGGTCGAACTCAGCAGGATGAGGAATTGCAGCCAATGCACGGCACTCCTCACGCTTTGAACGGATGAACTTTGTGATAAGCTCCTCTGGGAATACTCCGCCTGCAAGGAGGTAATCGTGGTCAGCTTCAAGAGCATCAAGAGCCTGTTCAAGTGAAGTAGGAAGATGTGTAAGCTTTGCCTTTTCCTCGTCGCTGAGGTGGAAGAGGTTCATATCATATGGTCCCCAACCGTTCTCATGTGGGTCAATCTTGTTCTTGATACCGTCAAGACCTGCCATAAGAATTGCAGCATAGCAGAAATATGGATTACAAGTAGCATCGGGATTTCTCAGCTCAAAACGTCTGCGGTCAGGTGTCTTTGCATATGCAGGAATACGGATAACAGCACTTCTGTTTGATGTTGCATAACCAACTGTTACAGGTGCTTCAAATCCGGGGATAAGACGTTTGAATGAGTTTGTGCTTGGGTTTGTGATAGCACAGAGAGAATTGATATGCTTCAGAAGTCCGCCCATAAAATAGTGAGCTTCCTTGCTGAGGTGAGCGTAGCCGTTATCATCAGAGAATACAGGCTGTCCGTCCTTTAAAAGAAGCATATGAACGTGCATACCGTTTCCAGCCTCGCCCATAACAGGCTTTGGCATAAATGTAGCGGATTTGCCGTACTTTCTTGCTGTATTGTGAATGATGTACTTGATTGTCATTGTAGCGTCAGCCATTTTTGACATTACACCAAGCTTAGGCTCGATTTCAAACTGACCTGCTGCACCAACTTCGGGGTGGTGATAGTTGATACCGATTCCAGCTTCTTCCATAAGCATACACATTTCACTTCTTGCCTCGTAGGAAATATCATAAGGCTTAGCAATGTGATAGTTCTTCTGCTTGGGAACGATATTACCCATACCCTCAACAGCGCTGTTCCAATGAGCCTGTACAGCGTCAACGGAATAGCCTACTGACTGTGAGCCTACTTCCCAGCCCACATTGTCAAAGAGATAGAACTCGAATTCGGGGAGAATGAGCATTGTATCAGCAACGCCGCAATCCTTCATATACTGTTCAGCAGCAGCTGTAATATTTCTTGGATACTGAGCAAGGGGACGATTTTCGGGATAGTCGATAATCATTGCATTACCCATCATAGATAGAGTTGCAATTTCACAGAATGGGTCAATCTGAGCTGTGTCGGGGTCGGGAATAAATACCATATCGCTCTTTTCAACAACAGCATAGCCGTAGTTTGAAGCGTCAAAACCGATACCATTCTTCATAACGTCCTCGCTGAAATCCTCAGCAGGGATAGTTACGTGGCGGAACTGTCCGTTAATGTCAACCATTTTAAAATCGACCATTTTAATGTCTTTTTCACGGATAAGATCCATAATCTTCTGTACTTTTTCGTTCATTGGAATACACTCCTTATAATATATTTTTGTGTGTCGGAATATGCTACAGAATATTATACCACATTTCTTACAAAAAATCAATAACATTTTGAAAATTTTTACATTAAATTTCGAATTAATAAAATCTTTTGTATTCCTCCGTAAGCAGAAGCAGCAATTCCTTGTTCTTCATTCTGAAAAGCGGTTTCCTGTCATTGACAAAAAAACTCCGATTAGTCAAGCTTTTTCAAATGATCAAGGCGCAAAGCGGACTTGCAAACACGGGAAAGAGTTTAACGTTTAAAAACACCGAACTTCGTATGATCAGCGAGATTTTATCCGCGCAATACGAAGGAAAACGTTTGATTTCCACCAAACTTGCAGATAAACTTGGAATCACACGATCGGCAGTTTCCCAAATAGTGACAAAGATGGAGTCGGAAGGAGTTTTAAAGCGCGTGCCCGACGCGGTAGACAAGAAAATTGCATATATTGAAATATCCGAAGGCGTATTGGAACGTTATGGTGAAGATATTGAAAGTTATACGAAATTTCTCAACGAAGTTGTGGAAGAATTCGGGGTGGAGCAATTTAATCAAATGCACGGTTTATTCATTGCGTTTATTGAACTGATGCAAAAAAAAGTGAAAGAAAGGAAATAAAAGAGTAAGGGTAAGGTAAATGTAACAAACTGTTGTTATGTCCACTAAAAAGAGGAGTTTATGTTACAGTTAAAAGGGATTACGAAGGAATATCATACAGGAGATAACGTCGTGCACGCTTTGCGCGGCGTTACTTTGCGTTTTCGCCGCAACGAATTTGTGTCCGTGCTCGGTGCGTCGGGGTGCGGAAAGACGACGCTACTTAATATTGTGGGCGGT
>CALFMA010000088.1 GCA_937880065.1 uncultured Ruminococcus sp. | reverse complement strand
CATTTACACAAAAATTCATAACTTCACCTAATATAAATTATGATTAATAAAAAAACGCAGTCCGTGTTGGACTGCGTTTGATTTTAAGGTTTTACTTTTTTCTGATTGAAACAATTGTACCTGCGGAAACTTCTTCAAGCAGGTCAAGAACCTTGTCAATTCCATGTTCCGAGTACTTGAAAAATGTGTGGAAAGTTCCCTCAACAAGGAAAGTCATCTTCATTTTATCCTCTAAAGTCGGCGTATATTCGGGGAATCTTTCACCGATAAGAATATAAAGTTCGTCAATGAAAATGTCTGCAAAGCTGCTGCTTCTTGAACCGTTGAAAAGGGTTTTTATCATATGTTCATTTTCAATTACGGAATTGCTTAATGAACGGACAAATGCACTGACATGTTCAAAAATGTCGTATGCATTGGGAACGCTGTTCAGACATTCACGGATAAGCTCACGCTCAAGAGTTTCCGACAAATCGTAAATATCCTTGTAATGCAGGTAAAATGTTGCTTTGTTAATGTTTGCCATTGCAGAAAGTTCTTTTACAGTAATTTTCTCAACGGGCTTTTCGGCTCGCAGTTCTAAAAAAGCGTTTTTTACTGCTGTTCTTGTTTTTGTAATTCTTAAATCCATGTTATCACCTCTAAATATTTTTTTACTCATTCAAATATGTATTGAATATTTGAATATAACGGTCGGTCGTTGTACTTAATACCTTATAATTATTATAGTATATTATTAGTCAAAAGTCAATAGAAGTTTTTGAAATTGTGGTAGCTTTTTATTAAAACTTACGTAAATTGATATTATGATTTAACTAAGGAGGGATATATTATGAATATATCAGATTTTTTTGATGGAAATTGTTTCGACGCTTATAAATACCTCGGTGCTTTTTGCAGCGGACAGGGTACGACTTTCCGCACATACGCACCAAATGCGGAAAAAGTGTCACTTATAGGGGATTTTTCAGATTGGCAGGAATTGCCTATGACTCCCATTTGCGGCGGAAAATTCTATGAATTATTCTGTCCCGATGCAAAGGAAAATATGCGTTACAAATACCGTATATACAAGAAAAACGTGGAATTTACAGACCACAGCGACCCCTATGGGTTCGGCTGTGAGCTTCGCCCCGATGTGTGTTCTGTAATCCGCAGTATGACATATGAATTCAGCGATGATGAGTGGCTTGAAAATCGTACTGATTGCCGGAATAAGCCGCTTAATATTTATGAAGTTCACCTCGGTTCATGGCGAAAACCGAGAAAAGGCGGCTGTGAGTGGTACAATTACGCAGAAATTGCCGACGAACTAATTGACTGGGTGAAAGATAATGGCTATAATTACATTGAAATTATGCCACTTGGCGAGCATCCCTGTGACGAGTCATGGGGTTATCAGGGAACGGGATTTTTTGCCCCGACTTCACGTTACGGAACAGCGGTTCAGCTTATGAATCTTGTGAACAAATGCCACCAAAAGGGCATAGGCGTTATTATGGATTTTGTGCCTGTTCATTTTGCGGTAAACGATTATGCTCTTGCAAATTATGACGGTACATCCCTGTATGAGTACCCCTCTGATGATGTGGGATATAACGAATGGGGCAGCCGAAATTTCAATCACGCTAAAGGTGAAGTGCAGTCCTTTTTGAAATCGGCGGCGGCATATTGGCTTGACCTATATCATTTTGACGGTATACGTGTTGATGCTGTGCGAAATCTCATATACTGGCAGGGCGATGAAAGACGGGGAGAAAATAGAAACGGCATAAATTTTCTGCGTAGCATGAACACGGGGTTGAAAGAGCTTTTCCCCACAGCTATAATTGCGGCAGAGGATTCCACCGCATATCCCAATGTGACGAAATCCGCTGAAAATGGTGGTTTAGGCTTTGATTACAAGTGGGATATGGGCTGGATGAATGACACGCTGGAATTTTTCGGCACATCGGTGATGTACCGCAGCAGGGACTACCACAAGCTGACCTTTTCCATGGTTTATTTTGAAAACGAGCAGTTCATTCTGCCCCTTTCCCATGACGAGGTAGTTTACGGAAAAGGCAGTATATTGCGGAAAATGAAAGGTAATGACGAGGACAGATTTTCTCAGGCAAGGGCATTATATCTGTATATGTACGCTCATTCGGGAAAAAAGCTGAATTTTATGGGCAACGAAATCGGGCAGTTTTCGGAATGGAATGAGAAAAAACAGCTTGATTGGGAATTGCTGAAAAATCCCGAAAATGCGTCGTTTAACCAATTTATCAAAGCGGTAAATCATATGTATCTCAGCTGTGAGCCGCTGCACCTTGACTATGAAAAGGGGAATTTCCAATGGCTTGACAGCGACTCTGAGGAGGACTGTATTTATGCCTTTCTCCGCAGGGGGAACGGGGAAAATATTGTTGCGATGTTCAATTTCTCCGATTGGGAAAAATCGCAGTATACCGTGAAAATCGGGGATTGCACAGAAGTTGGACTGCTGATTGATACGGATTTGCGGCAATATGGCGGAAACAGCGAAAACAGCGGATTTTCCTGCGAAAATGGCAGGCTTACAACGGATTTAAAACCATTCAGCGGTAAAATATTCAAAATAAAAGGCACTCCGTAAAAAGAGTGCCTTTGACTTATTGTTTTTCCCTGTATTCCGTAGGTGACATCTGATAGTGCTTTTTGAATATCTTATTAAAATAAGAAACAGAGGAGAAACCGATATCCGTACAAATGGACAATACCGAATCGTTGGTATACGTCAAAGAATGTGCGGCAAGGGTGAGCCGTTGGTCATTGAGATAATCGG
>CALFMA010000087.1 GCA_937880065.1 uncultured Ruminococcus sp. | reverse complement strand
ATCCCGAACATGTTAATACCTCAAGTGACCTTGTTTATTGTATTTATACATCAGGTACAACAGGAAAGCCTAAAGGTGTAATGATAGAACATAACGGTATAAGCCGACTGATGGATAATGGAAAAAATGATTATAAGATTGATTCAAATGATACAATATTGCTTTTTGCAAGTATTTCATTTGATGCATCAGTTGGAGAATTCGTTTTTGCACATCTTTTAGGTGGAAAGTTGATAATTCCTGATCAAGAATTGGTAAATGATCCAAAATATATAAACGAATTAATTCTTAAGTGGAATATTAATATTATGGCTTTCCCACCTCAATTTGTGTTGCAGCTTAATTTAGCAAATGCAAAATATATTGCAACAGCTGGATCTGAGGCAATAAGAGAAGTTATTAATGAGATAATAAAGTATTCTGATTTTGTTAACGCATATGGTCCAACGGAAGCGTCAGTAATTGCTACATATTTAAGAATAAAAAAAGATGATACGGACTATGAAAAAATTACTATTGGAAAGCCTCTTACTAATGTAAAAATATATATGGCAGATGGGGGTACTTTATGCGGAATCGGAGTACCCGGTGAATTGTGTATAGGTGGAGATGGACTTGCAAGAGGCTATCTAAACAGACCGGAACTTACAGCAGAAAAATTTGTAAAGAATCCATTTGGTGAGGGAAGAATATATCGTACCGGAGACCTTGCAAGATGGCTTCCAGATGGAAATATTGATTTCTTAGGAAGGATCGACGAACAGGTAAAGATAAGAGGATTCCGAATCGAGTTAGGAGAAATTGAAAGCCGAATCAGAGAGATTGAAAATATCAAGGATTGTGCAGTAATAGCAAGAGCAGACAGCACAGGAGATAAGACACTATATGCATACTATACAAGTGACAGAGAAGTAAGTGTATCAGAAATAAGAGAGATACTTGGTGCGAGTATGCCTGAATATATGGTGCCTGCATATATGATGCAGATAGATGCGATACCTGTAAATCAAAGCGGTAAGCTTGACAAGAAAGCACTTCCTGAAATTGATGCAAAGGCAGCAAGAGAATACATTGCACCAAGAAATGCTGAAGAAGAATCAATCTGTAGAGCATTCAGCGAAATTTTAAATGTTGAACAAGTAGGAGTTAAGGATAATTTCTTCGAACTTGGAGGCGATTCGATAAAAGCTATACGCATAATCTCAATAATTCGAAATTCGGGATATGTTGTTACCGTTAAGGATATTATGAACGGAAAAACAGCTGAAAAAATAGCAATTTCTCTTAAATCCTCATTAAATGAGAATAAATATGAACAAGGAGAAATAATCGGTAAGGTAGAATCAACGCCGATAATGAAAGAATTTGCAAAATTTAATTTTACAAAACCAGAGCATTTTAACCAGTCTGTCTTCCTGTCTATAGAAGGTTTGAATACTGATGTGCTTCGCAAAGCTTTGGAAGCTGTTGTAAAACATCATGATGTACTGAGATCGGTATACAGAAATGGAGAGCTGATTATTATTTCTGAAAATGAAAGTCGACTGTTTGATATGTATGAATTCGATATAAGAAATGAAGTTGATAAACGTAGGATTGTTGATGAAAAATGTAATGAAATTCAAGCAAGTATCAATCTTGAGAATGGTCCGCTTGTTAAGGCCGTTGTATTTGATATTGGTGATAATAAACTTGTTTCTTTAATAATTCATCATCTTGTAGTTGATAACGTGTCATGGAAAATACTTACAGAAGATATTGAAACTGCTGTTAATCAGGTGAATTCCGGTGAAGACATAAAGCTTCCTGAGAAAACTACATCATTTATTGAATGGAGCAGAAAGCTTAAAAAATATGGTGAATCAACAAGTGTTGAAGACAAGAAATATTGGCAAAAGATTAATGATGAAATTATAAATGGCCGAATAATCGGTAATTATTCAGGAGAAAAGCCGGGGCGTACCGTTGCTGAATTTGGACGTGATATTAGTGAGAAAATTTTGACTAAGTGTTCAAATGCATACGGTTCAAAGGTTAATGAAGTTTTGATTGCAGGATTATCAAGAGCTGTCGGAAGGATGACAGGACAGAAGATACTTTCGATAAAAATCGAAGGACACGGTAGAGAAAATATAGATCAATCCATTGTGACAGACAGAACTGTTGGATGGTTTACCAATATGTATGTAGTGAATCTTGATTGTATTGAAGATGCTGACAGCGCTTTAATAAATGCAAAGGATACTATTCGTAAAATACCTGATGCAGGTATGAGATATGGTTTTGTTGAGCATAAATATGAACCTAACATATGTTTCAATTATTTTGGAGAAGAGAATGACAATTCCTCAAGTGAAGAAGAAACATATACTAATGGAAATAACATCTCTCCTGAGAATATTATACCTGATCTGATTACTTTTAACGGTTTAGCATATAACGGAATATTATCATTTGATATTTACAGTAATACAAGTGTATTCGGACAGGAATTCATTGATGAATTAAAAGAACAATTCATAAAGAGTGTTACTGAACTTACTGAATTATTTAATGAGAACAATAAAAATAAAAAAACATCATCTGATCTTACAAATAAAAATTTGAACAAGAAAGATCTTGATTTTCTGAATTCACTGTTTAATTAAAAGGAGGTTTTTAGTTTGTCACTGGTAAATAACAAGATTGAAGATGTATATGGTTTAACTCCCTTACAAGAAGGAATGCTGTATCATAACATAATGAGTGAACAAAAAGGAGCATATATAATACAAGATGTATACAGTTTTGACATAGAATTAAAAGATACAATAATGAAGGAAGCAATGAATCTGCTGACGAGAAGACATACAGTACTCAGAACAAGTTTTGTATATGAAAATGTAAGTACAGTGTGTCAAGTGGTATTGAAAGAGCGAGAGACAGAATATACAGTAAAGGATATAAGTGAGAAAGAGGAAGGAGAAAAAGAAGAAGCAGTAAAGAAATATATCAGAGAGGATGTAGAAAGAGGATTTGATCTGAAGAAAGATACACTGCTAAGAGTGAGCCGAATAAAGTTAGGAGAAGGAAAAAGCAAGTTGATAGTAACAATGCATCATATAATAGTAGACGGATGGTGCAGTAACAAGATATATGAAATGATGATTTACTATTACAATGAGCTTGAAAAAGGAGTACCATATGAAGTACTAAGAGAAGAAGTAGAAAATGAGCTGAATAATACAAATCAGTACAGTGATTACATAGAGTGGATTACAAGTCGAAACAGCGAAAAGACGAAAGAATATTGGAGTGATCTTTTAAGCGGATATGATGGAGAAAGTGAATTTAAGCCAATAGAGAATCCGGAAAAGACGGAAGAAAAAACAGCGGAGATATATGGAGAACTTGATAAAGAAACAACAGAGAGATTAAAAGCAGTATGTGAAGAAAACAATAGTACGATAAGTACAGCGATAGAGACAGCGATAGGAATTCTGTTAGCAAACAACTGCGGAACAGAGGATGCAGTATTTGGAAAGGTAGTATCTGGACGAAATGCACCAATAAATGGAATAGAAGACATGATAGGACTGTTTATCAATACGATACCAGTCAGAGTAACAGCAGATAAAGATATAAAGGTGAAAGAACTTCTAAAAAAGCAGCAGAAGCAGGGAATAGAGAGTTCCAATTACGATTATTGTTCACTTGCTGATATACAGAGTCTGACAGCAAATGGAATGGATTTGATAAAGGTAATATATGTATTTGAAAACTACAATTCCGGACAAAACATAGAAGAATACGAAGAAGAAATAGAAGTATCACCAATCAGATTTGAAGGCGGACGAGAGCAGACAAACTATTCAGCAGTAATATCAGGATACGAAACAGAAGGAAAACTGAAAATCAAGTTCCAGTATAATCCAAGCATTTATAAAGCGGAAGAAATACAGAAACTGGTAAACCGAATCCTTTCAATATGCAGGGAGATAGCAGAAAATCCAGAAGAAAAAGTAAGCGAAATAGAGATGACAACAGAGGAAGAACGCACACTGATACTTAACGAATTCAATGCAACAGAAGCAGAATATCCAA
>CALFMA010000086.1 GCA_937880065.1 uncultured Ruminococcus sp. | reverse complement strand
TTGCTGACGGTCTTGCTATCCAGGCATGCGACGCTGGTCTTATCAAGAATACTGACTTCCCAATGACAGCTGACGAGTATGATGCTGCTGTAAAGTAATTTTAAAATTACAATTTATGCTGTAACGATATAAATAACGCACCTTCCCAATGGGAGGGTGCGTTTTTTGCGTATGTATAAATGAGGAATTGGTATTAGTGGGGATAAAAAATCCCCACAGCCTGAGCTATGGGGAAAAGGGTTATATTAATTGGCATAAAAAAATCTCTACCGAAATGGTAGAGATTTGGTGCGAGTAATGGGACTTGAACCCATACGTCCTTCGACACACGCCCCTCAAACGTGCCTGTCTGCCTATTCCAGCACACTCGCAAAGTACATATAATATTATACAGTAAAAAGTCGGGTTTGTCAATAGGTTTGGAGATATTTTTTTTATTTAATCAAAAGCTGTTGCAATGATTTGCTGAAAAACTTAATTTCATATGAAAATGGCGTAATATAGCCAATCCATAGGGGATAATTCCTGCATCGTCCTATTGCTATGTTTCAACAAACAAAAGGGACAGCAGAAAAAACTGCTGTCCCAAAAAGCTTACGGCTTTTTACCTCATATTTCGTCCATTGTCGAAGGCTTAGTATCGCATTTTTCATATACATAGCTGTTATTGCCAATACGCTTTACTTTGTTCTGAGTTATGCGTTCATATGTGGACTCGTATTCCGTCTTGATATTGTTCTTTTGACGTTCTTCTTTCTGCTTTTCAATAAGTTCGTTGAAATAGGGGTATCCGGGCTGATTTTTGACATAGCTGAATTGAGCGATATTATACATATGAATTGGTATAAGCAGGGCTGTCAATATTGCCGTTCCAAAGTTGAAACCGCTAACCGTTCCCATAGAAATGAATCTGAGGCTTGAACCTAACGCAGCATCAAGTCCGCCGCAGGCTATGGAACTTGCAACAGCTATTGTTGTGGCAAGAACGGCATATATGAGATTTTTTTTATAACAGCCAAAGTAACCCATAAAAAAGATTGCTATACTTGCGGCAACTCCGAAAATCAGAAGAAAAATCGTTTCAAGTCCGAATAGAAACATTCTCATAGCTGAAAAAAGAAACATAGGGAAACAGATGATAAAATAAAATACGCATAAAAGTTGGTCAAGCCGCTTTGTTGTTTTTAGTATGTCACGGTTTTTCTGAATTTCAGATTTATTTGATATAATCATAATTCTTCCATCTCCTGTGCAGGGGTTGTGAATTGTCCCGACATAAAATCAGAGGGGACAGCCTTGGATAAATCGCTCATTTCATCGGTTTCCGTCTTTTTAAGACGCTCGTAATTCTGCTGGAATTTGTCTTTGATGTTCGACTGTTTTATTTCAAATTCCTGATTAACTCTACGCTCGTTGAAGTGGGGGAAACCCTCTTGTTCTGAAAGATATTTGTATTGATGATTATTGGAAATTGTGAATATAGCGAGAACAATTACAAGTATAAGCAGCAGACCGTTGAAGTTCATTCCGCTTACATTGTATGCTGTAATATAATCAAAAAATGTACCTAATGTAGGACAGAAGAATAGGCTAATTGTTTGAATGATTAAAGCCATAACGGCATAAATATTACTTTGCTTGCGGCAGGACATAAAACCGCATAATGCAACTCCTGTTTTGAGAAGCAGCGAATCAAGTAAAACGAGAAGATTATTATTTCCCGGCGTTACCCATATATAAAGCAGCATTGTCAAGGCATAAACGAGAAACGCAATGACATATACTGTAGAGATGATTCTGTATCTCTTTGTGGTTTGTCGGTATAAAGTACCATTATGTGCCATTTCGTCTACGTTGCTGTTAATCATTTTACCATTTGTATTCATAATAGTCACTTCTTTCTGTTTTGCGGCATATTATATATCAGCGATATTCATTAAAATTCCCGACGGCACAATGTTTATAGTGCCGAATGAGGGCTTTTTGCCGTCGTGGGGATTTCCTGCACTTCCCGGATTCATAATGTAGAGGTCGTCCTCGAATTTATTATATCTCACGTGGGTGTGACCGTAAAGAACGATGTCACAGTTCAGCCTTTTAGCGGTTTTCTTGATGATTTCAAGGCTGTTTTTTACGGCATAGATATGACCGTGGCTGGCTAAGATTTTATGGCCGTTGGCAGGAATAATCTCGAAATCGTTGCTTAAACTGTTGAAATCGCAGTTGCCTGCAACGTGAATTACCCTTGATGTATAAGAGGGGTTTTCAAGGAGAAATGCGTCAATATCTCTTTCGCCGTCGCCGAGGTGAATGAAAAGGTCAGCGTCCGAATTTCTGAGAAATACGGAATCAATGGCATTTTTATTGCCATGGGTATCTGAAATGACGATAATTCGCATACAAAAACCTCCCGAAGTTCATAAAATTTTCATAAATATTATACCATATATTAAATCAATTGTCAAGGAGGATTTCATTATGAATGGCAATATTGACAAAAATCAGTTACAAGGTCTGCTCAATACGGTGAGCAAAAAAATCGGAGTTCCGCCTGAACAGCTCCGCAAAGAGCTTGAAGCAGGGAAATTTGACAGTGCATTGTCGGCTATGAATCAGCAGGAGGCGGCGAAATTTCAGCAGGCGGTGAAAAATCCCCAGCTTATTGAAAAGCTGATGAGTACACCACAGGCAAAGGCGTTGTATAACAAGCTTACAGGGGGAAAATAGGTGGGGTTTTGGATAAGGCGATGAACAGGATAAATGACATTCTGAAAGACGAGGAGAGCCTCCGCCAGTTATCGGAATTGGCGGAAATGCTCCGTTCGGGGGAATTCACAGGGGACAGCGGCGAGGGAGATTGCCACAAAGCAGAGGAGGAAAATAGCGTAAATTCGGGGGATATGCCCGATATGGAAATGATGCTGAAAATTTCTTCCCTTGCAGGAGCGATGAACAACAGCGACAAAAATACGGAGCTGTTAATGGCTCTCCGCCCTCATTTAAGTCCCGACGGTCAGCAGAGATTGGACAGGGCGGTAAAAATTCTAAAGCTGATTTCGGTTTATGAAATGGCGAAGGAGTCGGGAATTCTCAATAATTTTCTGTAAGGGGTGGCAAGGTGTCTGTTTACAATTGCGGCGAGGAGAGAAAAAATCTCCGTGATATACCTTTAAATAGGAATGTTCGGAATCGGGCGAAAAATCCCCTTGAAAGCCTCGACAGGGATACCCTGCTGACTGCGGCGGTGCTGCTTCTTATGGTGAAAAATGGCGGAGATATGCGGCTTATCCTTGCCCTTGGATATATAATTGCAGGAGGTGAAATGGGAAAATGAACACACAGCAGATTTTTTACATCGTCTGCGGAGTTGTTGCAGTTGTAATGCTAATTTATTACATAAGGCGGAAAAGGCGGCTGTTATCCGCTTTTTTCGGTGTATTTTCGGGAATTGCGGCACTTTTTGCCGTCAATTACTTCGGCGGAGCAATGGGAGTTGACCTGCCGATTAATCTGTTCAATTTTTGCGGCAGCGCAATTCTGGGAATTCCTTTTGTTGCGTTATTGATAATTATTAATATTTTATGAAAAATCGAGGAAATCTATTGATTTTTTATAAAATGTGTGCTATAATATTGTAAAGTAAAAAACTATACTTAAATTATACTTATAAATGTATATATAAGGTGGTGGAAAAATTGAACGCAATTGACATTATCAACAAAACAAAGCGAAATATTCAGCTTACGGAAGATGAAATAAAATTTCTTGTAAATGGCTATACATCGGGAGAAATCCCCGATTATCAGATGTCGGCATGGCTTATGGCGGTCTGCCTTAACGGACTTACCGAGGAGGAAACCGCTGCTCTTACCCTTGCTATGCGTGACAGCGGCGATATACTCGACCTTGGCTGCATTGAAAAAATTACTGTTGATAAGCACAGCACAGGGGGAGTGGGCGACAAGACAAGCTTTATAATCGGACCTGCTGCCGCTGCCTGCGGAGTTGCCGTGCCGAAAATGTCGGGCAGAGGTTTGGGACATACAGGCGGCACAATTGACAAGCTTGAAAGCCTCAAGGGCTACCGTGTAGATGTGGAATTCGACGAATTTGCGGATATTGTCAATAAAACAGGATTTTCAATTATTTCCCAGAGCGGTCAGTTATGCCCTGCCGATAAGAAAATTTACGCTTTGCGTAATTCTACGGGAACTGTGGATAGTATCCCACTCATCTGTGCAAGTATTATGAGCAAAAAGCTTGCACTTAATGCGGATTGTCTGCTGCTTGACGTGAAATGCGGCACGGGAGCATTTATGAAAACTCCCGAAGATGCGAGAAAACTGGGCGACCTTATGGAAAAGGTGGGCAAGGCGGCAGGTAAAAAATGCCGTGCAATCGTAACTGATATGAATACCCCTCTTGGCTGCTGTATCGGCAATTCCCTTGAAGTGAAAGAGGCTGTGGAACTGCTTCAAGGCAAGGTTAAGGGCAGACTTTATGACATCTGCATTGAACTTACGGCGAATATGCTTGAACTTGCAGGAAAAGGCACTATTGAGGAATGTGCGGAAATGGCAAAGGAGGCAATTTCATCAGGAAAAGCCCTTGAAATTTTAAAGGAAACCATTGAAATGCAGGGTGGTGACAGCCGTATCTGTGATGATACGGAACTCCTTCCAAAGGCGAAATACAGCCATATTATCTATGCTCCCCGTGATGTGGAGGTTATCGGCATTGACGCTGAGGAACTTGGCATGGCAAGCCTTATTCTTGGTGCGGGAAGAATTAATAAAGATGATGAAATCGACTATACGGCAGGTATCGTTCTTGAATTTGAGCTTGGAGATAAGGTGTCAATGGACGCTCCCATTATGACGCTTTATTCGGATTGCGTAAGCGATTTCTCAGATGCGGCATACAGAGCGTATAATGCGCTTAAATTCAAAACTTTAACTGACAACGCATTGACATAAGTTATTGACATATTTCACAAAATATGTTATAATAAGAATATAAAAACAGGAGGTAAATACCAATGGGATTTAAAGAAACTTTAATGAATTTAGCTGACAAAGTAGGCGATACTGTTGATAAGGGTATCAACAAGGGAAAGGAAAGCTATAACAAAATGGCTGAAAAAGCCCGTGTTAACAAGGAAATCAAAACCCTTAACTCGGAAATCGACGAAATTCTGTTATCTGTAGGAAGAAAACTCTTTGCCGAGAACAGCGAAAATGAGCAGTTCAAGGCTGAATTCAGCGAGGTAACTCTGAAAGAGTCTGAGCTTGAAAAACTCAAAAAGCAGCTTGAAATTCTTGAAAGCGGAGCCGACCCTTGCCCCTCATGCGGTGCTGCTGTACAGAAAGACGCTGCTACATGTGATTCATGCGGTGCAAAGCTTGTAGAGGAGCCTCAGAAAGCTGAGGTTGAAGTTGTTGATGCAGTACCCGTTAAGGCTTGTGCTAATTGCGGTGCAGAAATTGATGAAAGTGCAAAATTCTGCAATCAATGCGGAACAAAGGTAACTGATTAACAATTTCGTCATATTTTGATAACAGTCAATCTACAAACGTCGGCATATCGGTGATATGTCGGCGTTTGTTCATTTTTCAGCGATTTATCGCATTTTTTCAGTTGTGAAAATATGCAATTTTTCAATTGATTGAAAGCTGAATTTAGCAAAAAATGATAATCGAAAATTTTTTATAGCAAAAAACGACTTGAATTGTTCACAAAAAAGTAATAAAATGTAATTGTAAACAAAAGACGGAATCGAGACCGGGGACTTGAATGTTTACGGTAAAGCATAATCTAAGTTGGAGGTTTTCGTACAGAAAACTATCTCCGATACAGAATATGGCTAAACCGAAAACAGGATTTTCTCTGAAAAATCAAAGGAATCCCCAAAGGGTTCCGCACACACACAACAAAGTATATAAAGGAGGGTTTTTCAATGAATTTGAAAGGCAAATTTAGCAAATTCCTTGGTTGCGTAACTGCTGCAGTTATGGGACTTACGATGCTTCCACAAGTATCACCAACTTCATTCAATTCATCCGCAGCATCTCCCGGCGACAGACTCAGCGTTGGTAACGGTACAAACCAGCATAAGGGCGTCAGCGATGGTTACAGCTACGAAATCTGGATCGACACTACAGGTGGTAGCGGTACAATGACACTCGGACAGGGCGGTACATTCAAGGCTGAATGGAGCGCAAGCGTTCCAAGCGGTAACTTCCTCGCTCGTCGTGGTAAGGATTACGGCTCAACAACAAAGGCTACAGAGTGCGGCGATATCGTTCTTAACTACGAGGCTGATTACCGTCAGACAGGTAGTGCAAGCGGTAACTCACGTCTTTGCGTATATGGTTGGTTTGAAAACCAGGGCGCAGCAGGAAATGTTCCACTTGTTGAGTACTACATCATCGAGGACTGGGTAGACTGGTGTCCTGATGGCAACGGCAAGATGGTTACAATCGACGGTGCACAGTACAAGATTTTCCAGCTGGATCACACAGGTCCTACAATTCACGGCAGAACAGAAACATTCAAGCAGTATTTCTCA
>CALFMA010000085.1 GCA_937880065.1 uncultured Ruminococcus sp. | reverse complement strand
ATTTCGTTATATTCAGGCTCGGGAGGAATGTAATTCTCGCAGGGAGTGAGATATTCCTCACCACGGAAATGACGGATAAGTTCCTCGCCGTTTCTCACGGCATACACATCAATCCCCTTGATTACAGAAGCTTCACGGGCATTATCCGCAGGTACGAACAGGGATTTTATGCCCATTTCACGGGCAAGAATCATCATCGGGAGAACGCCGTTTATACTTCTCACATCGCCGTTGAGGGACATTTCACCGATGAAAGCACAGCCGTCTGTATTGTCGTTGATAGTTCGCATAGCACGGAGAATAGCCATAAAAATTGCCATATCGTGAACGGAGCCGCTTTTTTTCGTATCCGCAGGGGCAAGATTTATCATAACTTCCGCCGCAGGAAAACTGATTTCACAGGCACGAAGTGCCGCTTTTATGCGGTCACGGCTTTCTTTTACAACGGTGTCAGGCAGACCTACAATTTCGAATTGCGGCTGTCCACGGGTTATATCAATTTCCACATCAACGGGAAAGGCATTGAGTCCGAAAAGTCCAAGACTTGCAATTTTTGCAAACATATAATTCACATCCTTTGCGAAAAAATCGGGAAATATGCTGTCATTTCTATTATACCATTTTTTTTGCCGAATGTAAATATATTATCGAAAATTTTTGTATTTTTCCACCGTTCAAAAAGGCTGAGGGCTAACAGCTAAAGGCTTTTTGAGATTGTCGAAAAACTGAATTTCGCACCAAAATTGCGGGCGGATAATATCCGCCCCTACACAAATTTGGCTATATTACGTTAAATAGCGGACGCAGCATGCTGTGTTCCTACGAAATATATCAGCCGCCTACACAGCTAACAGCTAACAGCTAATGGCTAACGGCTAAAGGCTTTTTAAAAATAATTACGCATTACGAATTACCGAAAGGCTAAAGGTTCGGTCGGCTTAAAAGCATAAACGCACAAAAAAAGTCGGACAATGCAAAGCAAATCCGACGAAACAGCCAATGTTTTGAAAAATGGGGGAAAATCCCTTGACAAAGTAAGGGGAATGTGATAAAATAGTATAATGTATCAGTATGTGAATGGTATCCCCTTTCCTTAGCTATTAATTATAGCATAAGGGATATGCCTTTGTCAATAGTTTTCCGAAAATTTTTTCGGAGGATACCTGAAAGTCAATACGAAAAACAAATAAGGAGGTTCCGCCTATGGTGAATGTAACACCTAAGCAGCTGGGAAAAAATGTCAGAATGAGCTTCGGTAAAATTACCGAGCCTCTCGAAATGCCTAACCTTATCGAGGTTCAGAAGGACTCTTACAAGTGGTTCAGAGAAGAAGGACTCAAGGAGGTTTTCCGTGATATGACGGCGATTACCGACTATAACGGTAATCTCGTACTTAACTTCAAGGACTACCGCTTTGATGATGTTCCGAAATACAGCCTTGCAGAATGTAAGTCAAGAGGTGCAACATATCAGGTTAAAATGTTTGCAACTGCTACTCTCTGCAACAAGGAAACAGGTGCAGTAAGCGAAAGTGAAATCTATATGGGTGACTTCCCGCTTATGACAGACAGCGGTACCTTCGTAATCAACGGTGCTGAGCGTGTAATCGTATCACAGCTTGTACGTTCTCCCGGTGTATATTACGCATTCGAAAAGGATAAGACAGGTAAGGACCTTTTCAGCGCAACTGTTATCCCTAACAGAGGTGCATGGCTTGAATACGAAATGGACTACAACGATGTTGTTTATGTCCG
>CALFMA010000084.1 GCA_937880065.1 uncultured Ruminococcus sp. | reverse complement strand
CTTTCTTTCAATAACGTAACTTATTTCTTTTCCATTAAGATTTATAGTTTTCATCAATTTTCTCTTTTCTTTTAATATCCAAGCTCTATTTAGATAGGCAATGATTTATTTCACCTATCGCAGCTACATCAATTATATCACATCTGCTTTTTTATTGCAAGATTTCATCAAAATTTCAAAGACTGCTTATAAAAAAATACCGCCTGTGGAGTGAGCCACAGACGGTTGTTGGTGATATTTGGATTGTGTAAATTGGAATTTAACGAAAAGGTACTAAGTTACTCTTTGTAAGTGCCACCTGTATTGTCTTTATTTAAAGTGCCTTCCGTCTCAATTAATAGGCACTTGACTAATGCCTTACAGACTGGACGATGCTTAGTACCTTTAGGTATAATTATAAAATCGCCTTCATGCAAATGTATTAATCCGTCCTCAAATTCAATATCAAACTCGCCTTCAATACAATAAAACATTTCGTCGGAGTTTTCATGCACATGAAAATCTAAAGTCCTGTTTTTTAGCCTGCAACACATTTAACATATGATTGTTCAGTGTACCGACTCTCTTATATCTGAACATCTCATCAATCGAGTTAGCACAATCTTTCAAATTTGTTTTTTTATCATTTTACCCTCCTGCAAAATTCTTATTTTCTTAACTGTTCGACCTATTGGAATTTATCTAACAATCTTATGAAATCGCCATTAAATATTTCTTTATTTTTTCTTGAGCTGAATTCCAATCTCTTTGCGGATTATTGATTATGAGTTTTCTCACAGGTAAACCATTCAAAATTCTTAATTCTCGTTCTTGCCTTTCCTCTAAACAGTGAATATATCCTTCGAAACCTTTCGCACCAATCTGTTTTCCATAACTCCCATTCACATGGTAATTGATGACACCATCAAGCCAGCCAGGACGTTCTTTTGACGCTTGCTCTACAGAATCAGCAATATCAGTATTTTCCAAGTAAATTACAATTGGATTCATTGGCTGAATGATATCAGCTATTTTGCGAATATATGCTTCAGACTCCTCTTCCGAAAAACCAAACCTCATCATGGTTTCACACATAGGATTTTGCAACAACACACAATTAAAAATATAGGTTGTATTTTCACTGCTGGTCTGAACAAACTGCTGCCATTTATCAAGCATAATCGGCATCTCTATTTCCCAAGGAAGAAAATCATATATTTTATATTGTAAAAGTTTATCAAACATCTCCCCTGTGAATTTGGATAATGGTACAATCTCTTCCTTATCTGACACCAAGCCTGCTGGCGCAAGTGCATGAAATTCATAATCAGCAGGATGATTTCCCGTACCCTCGTCAATTAAACGAATATCTCCTTTTGCCCCAAAGAGTGATGCAACAAATGATGATGTGGTACTTTTCCCTGAACAAGGCAAACCCTCAATAATAAATAATCTATTTTTCATTTCTTCTCCTACAAATTCTTATTTTCCTAACTGTTCGACCTATTGGAATTTATAAAAAACTTCTATACCATTTACTCTTCTTTCTCTAGATACTTCTCAATTGTTTTATCTTCATTAAGATAGTCATCATATATAGTGTATCTCGAATATCCACTACTCCTTTATTATTCCATTTTGTTCAGATACTCCATCGCCCACTCAAGCTCATAGTCCTCACCACTGAATATTTTAAGTGCCGCTTCCTTATCAAGAGGAATTTTAATATCAACAGGATTTCTGCTCTGTCTTGTGTGGTCGATATCAATATTCGGATTGCCGTTTTCGTCAAGTATAAGTCCCGCAGGAAAGGCAACAATAGCATTTCCGGGCATATAGACTTCTCCGCCTGTTTCCTGATTTATTCCTGACGGATCGGTAAGACCTGCAACCGTTACATTCGGAAGCCTCGACAGATACAAGACTAAGCCATCTCCTGCCGAACCGCAACTCATATTTGTAAGAACAAGGATTTCAAGGTCGCTGAATTCGCCGTCAGCCATTACATATCTGTCATCAACGCTTTTTATTTCCTTACCATTCCTTACGCCAAGAGAAAAAGCGTACATCTTTTCTTTCGTAAAAAGACTTGTAAGTGCCGTAGCTACTTCATCAAATCCGCCTGCGTTGTGTCGAATATCAATTACGAGCTTTGTCATTCCCTGATCCCTTAACTCTCTGAGGTCTTCTCTGAACATTTCTCTTGCTGTACTGTGGTTGCCTGTAACATAACTGATTATGTCGCTGAAATAGTCGATTGTCTCTTCCGTTACTCTTAAATATCCGATATTGTCGCTCAGCATTCTGTAATCATATTCTTCATTTTTTGAACAAGTGAATATACCGAAGGATGTATATGCTCTCGGCATAGTGCTTTCAATTTTTTTCAGCACTGCAACGGCTTCCTTGCCTTCGGAATTTATGTATGTTACATCAACAGTGTCACCGCCTACGCCTGCCAGATAAAATGTTTTCTGCACTCTCTCATTTTCAAGTGTGCCCTCGGTAATAGGCAGTGTAACAGTTTCTATTGCTTCATCAACAGGTACACCGTTCCATTTTGTAACAATATCTCCGTCTTTGATTTCCAAGCCTTCTTCTGCATTTACAGCAATCGTATCTCCGTTATCCAATGTTATAAGAGAAAGTCCGTAATCTTTGAATGCTGTTATTCTATCCATTGTGTAAGTGGAAACGGCATAATCAATGTATACACCCGCATGTCCGTCGTGAAAAGAATCAGTAAGCATATACAAAGCGTCATAGTATTTATTTATATCGCCTGTTTTTTCTGCTTCTTCTATAAGCGCAAGTCCGTCAGCTTTAAGTTTTTCGTAATCCACTTTTTTCCATTCGCTCAGCACATAATTTTCTTCAAGAAAACCGCAAAGGGAAATATAAGCATCGCTCATACTTTTATCTGTATAGTCAGCAAACTTAGTGCCGTTCAAGGACAATGCCGAAAGCGCAAAGCAGACCATAATGCTAAAAATGTTTCCGATAATTCTGAGGGGTTTCTTTTTTGCAAGCAATGGCAAAAGCGCAATCATAACTGAAATGATATAAATGTTCAGATAGTATGATATTATGTATTTGAATGCATCACCGCAGACAAAGAAAATAAGATGAATTACAGAAAAAATAAGAGGCACAAAGCATAGTGCGTTCCATATTTTCTTATGCTTTTCGTTTTTACTCATCTTGCCGTGAATTATAATCATCATGATAAGATAAAGAAACGCTAAAAAGCATGCTATGACTAAAGATGCGTCACCTGAATTTAAAAGATGCTGTATTGTTCCTATCATTTTTACTCCTTTTTTATTCGCAAAACCATAATTATATCGAGCTAATCAGCCTTACAAATTCTTATCGGTCTGCCCGACCCCTATATTATACCACACTTTACAGATAATTGCAATAAAAAACCTCCGATGAAATCATCGGAGGGGAATTGTCATTCTTGCTCAAAATTCGAGTAATCAGTAAGTTGGTCAAATATATTTTTATCAACAGTTCGACTAACATATTCGGCAAATGTCGCATTGCTTATGTCGTGGTCACTCATAAACACAATGAAATCATCTGTCTTGTCAAGTCCAAGGTTGTCATTTTTAAGACGCAGTATACAGTTAATAATAAGTTCCTCAAACACATCTGACAATTCAGAGGCAAGCCCTATAAAGAATTCGCCGTCCTTTTGGAACGCTCCATTACAACAATGTAAAAGTTCTGTTTGTACATTACCTTTGAGAATTGCACCTTTATATTCAAAGGTATCAGCAGGTCTGTCTGCATTTTCATAGTAAACAGCATCTGTTGACTGGCAGCGACAACTATTAAAAAAATGCTTTATTGCCGAATCTGCTTCCCATTCTATCCGATTGAAGTCACCAACTGAATTGTACTTATAACCCAAAAGACCTCTCTTTCCATACGGCTTGTACATATATGCATATTTGTCATAATTAATCAAACGCTTTTCATAATCATTCTCGTTGGCATACCTGATACAAACACTAAAATTGGATAAATCGCAGTCAAAAACAACAGCATAAACGTCCTTATTATTTTCCGTCTTTGAAAAGTCTATTATCGCCTTTTTGAAAGATTGATACATCAATTCTTCTATTTCTTCAATTTTTATGATACTCATAGTTATACACTCCTTTTACTCATATTTTCGGTCTGTCCAACCACCTATATTATACCACACTTTACAGATAATTGCAATAAAAAACCTCCGATGAAAACATCAGAGGAAAATTGTCT
>CALFMA010000083.1 GCA_937880065.1 uncultured Ruminococcus sp. | reverse complement strand
CCTTGCAGCTGCCATACCTATCTGTTTTTTCTTTAATCAAACGGGTTTTTAGAGATGCCCTATAGGTAGTCGTAGAAATTCTGTTCAAGGAGGAAAAGATATGTCAGCTATAAGTACAAAAATCTTTGGTCATGATACGGCATTGGATGTAAAAACCTTTTTTTGCGAGTTGTATGGATTAGGTTATAGCGTCAAGGAAATAGAGGAATATTTTCTTAATGATTTGCCTGATGAGGACGATATTGAGGAACTTTGCCCATTTTGGACTGGTTTTGCTTTAGTTGAATGGGAGTATGGAGTGCTGTCCGATTCTGTAAGAGATAAGGCTAAAGATGTTATTTTAAATTATAGTGATGCGACTTTATTTTTTACCAAGAAAGATCAGGAAGCGAGAGCAATTGAATTGCAGAAGCTTTATGAAAAGCTTGATACTGTAAATCCAAAGCCTAAAAAGCGGAGAAAAACATTTGTGTTTCGCACAGAATGGAATCATGGTGATATTTATGCAATACAGATTTGCAACAAATATTTATATTTCCATGTTTGCGGCATTTTCAGCCGACCATACTTAATTGAGGGGCTTTATAAAGATGAATTATATATAAAGGTTTTTGATTGTATAAGTGATGAATTACTTGGCGTAGAGCATTTTCAATCAGGTATTAAATACAAGCAGTTGGATACATATTTTAACGAGCCTGTGTTTTTAAAGTGGTTATGGTGTATTGGTGTAAGAGAAAAGACGAATTTGGAAAAAAAGGTGATTTTAGTAGGAAATTTGTCTACAGAAAATGAGAGGGTTTCAAGTGTTTCGGGTAATTATCAATTTCGTGAATTTGAAAATACTCTTTGCAGACTGTTTGGATTATCATAAAATTCAAATTTACACAACAGGGGGAGTGTGGTATAATATGGGTAGTTAGATAGAATAAATAAGAATTTGCCGAACCTACTGTAAAACTCTGTAAAGATGAGGGAATATAAATGAATAAAGGAATTATTGAAAGTTTTGAATTCTTTGTAAAAATTATGAAAACACTCGAAAAACTTGGCGGAGATTGTTCAATTGAAGAACCAGCTACTGAAGAAGAAATAACAGAGTATGAGCTGAAACTCGGGTACACTCTTCCTGAAGATTTCAAGGACTGGCTCAGAATTACAAAAGGAATCAGTATTTCTGCCGGAACAATTTGTATCAATATTTATATGCCTGACAATGCTGAAAAGCATGTGGACGGATTTATGGCACTCGTTTTTGGTAATGACTGTGCATTCAGAACCTATTTTATCAATCTTGAAACAGGGCAGTCATATATTTATGATGATGATTTCGGAACAGAGAAATACGATTCTTTTGAGGACTTACTTGATGACATTTACTATTCCGATATTGAAGCACATCTTGATGGTAATGAAGAAACGGAAAACTGGTTAAGTGTTTATAATGAGATGTTTCCTGAAGAAAATGAGTAAAGATTGCAATTTACACAACAGAATACCATAGCAAACCGCTTATTATTGGGATTTGTGGGTAGTTGGACAGACTGATAAATAATAATCTAAGAGGAGTTGTAATATGCATAAAATCGAAAATGCTCAGAAAGAACTTTGTGAATTTCTTATTGAAATGATGCCTGTAGAATGGAGCAAAATATGCTACTATTCGAAGTGTACCACAGGGAGTCGTTCGTCATGGATTGCTCTCATAGAGAAGCAAACCGGTATAATTTGCACCCAGGAATCATTTTGGAAAAGATATTCAGCTTATCCATATGAGGAAATGGTAGCGTATGTTAAACTTAACAAACTAACTCAAAACTTATTTAACGCATACCTTGAAAAGTTTGGGGAAGAAAAAATATGGTGCACCTATTCCTTGACTATCGAAGATGACTATAGTTTTCATGTTGATCTTGGTTATGAAATGCCTGAAGGAAATCTTGTTGAACAACACGATAAAGTATTCAGAGACTTCTTTAATGAAGAATATCAGTATCTTGAGGGGAAATACCCCTATTAAATAAACCCAATGCATATACATAGCCTCTTGTGAGCAATCACAGGAGGCTTTTCTTATACCCGAAACAGCAAAAGAGGAGGTGAACCCCGTATGATGCATCTTTTCGTAGGAATGCTCCTCGGCATCCTTGTAGGACTTGCCGTAGGCAGTGCCTGTGCGTCCCTTGCATGGGCAAAGGCAGAAATCCGCAGACTCAAGCGCGAACTCAGAAAGGAATATGGCTATGCAGACGAGCAGAAGTAAAACGAAACCCCACTACACCTTCACCGACAGCAGCATTCCCGTGATGCTCCGCAGCACAAAGGCTCTGCTTTCCCATAAGCAGTACAAGAACCTTTGCATTGCGGTAAACGAAGCCGAAGGCTATCACGAGAAGAAGAACGTCATCTTCCGCTGCATTGAACCCGTCATCCGTAAATAAGTAATCAGGTCGTTTTGCCAATGATAGAAATTATCTGTTATTTGCAAAGCGACTTATTCTTTCTGTCATTGGTAGAAACGACAGAAAGGAAACGAATGAACAGTTTTATGTCATGGGTAGGCGGCAAGAAGTCACTGCGTGATGCAGTTCTTGCAAGATTCCCTCCCTATTATGAACGATATATCGAGGTCTTTGGTGGTGCAGGCTGGGTTCTGTTCCATAAACCGCCCGGCAACGACTTCGAGGTATACAACGATTTTAACAGCAATCTGGTGAACCTGTACCGCTGTGTGCGAGATAACCCGAACAAGCTGAAATACAAGCTGAGATATGTCCTTGACTCCCGTCAGGACTTCGAGTGGATTGCAAGCCTGCATAAACGTGGACTTTTTCCGAGATTTCGAGATTATGACCGTGCAGCTAAATTCTATCAGCTTGTCAGATACAGCTATGCGAGTGGGCTTGACAGCTTCGGCAGTCAGCCTCATTCCATATGGTCTGACTTTCCGATGATAGATATGGCGGCAAGGCGTTTGCAAAAGGTTGTTATTGAAAACAAAGACTTTGAGAAGCTCATCAGGCAGTATGACCGCCCTGTGAGCTTTTTTTATTGCGATCCGCCGTATTTTGCAACGGAGAACTATTACAAAGATGTGGGATTCACGACGAAAGACCACATCAGACTGCGAGATACCTTGCTCGGCATTTCGGGAAAGTTTCTTGTTTCTTACAATGATTGTCCCGAAATCCGTGAGCTGTGGGATAAGCCCGGCATCTATATTGAGGAAATATCTCGCATCAACAACCTTGCACAGCGATATGACGGCGGCTGTCAGTACGCCGAGCTGTTAATATCCAATTACGACACAAGTGAAAGAGCAAAGATGGCACGTCAGCTGTCTTTTTTTGATGAGAATGGAGGCTTGATAGAATGAATGATACAAACATTGTGTACACCAAGGGCTTTGTCAATGACGATGGCTGCATTGAAATCCCCGGTGTGTTTCTTGAAGATGGTGCAGAGGTAGATCTCGCCATCAAAACAAAGGCAGGACGCTTTGAGATTGCGATGTTCCCGTCTGAGGAAGTACAGCAGGCAGAACGTCATGAAGTAAAGGACTGTGGCATCTCGGAGGAAGAAATCATGAGGGTGTGTTCCGCACACAATGACTGCTCTGATTGTCCGCTGAACGAATATTGTGGGGAGGAATTTGCAGATGAATAAGACTTATCGCTTTCTCGGAAGAAATGGCAGAACTACAATTCCGATTCAGATTCGCCGTATGCTTAATATCGGTAGAGGTGACCTAATCGGATACAGTATTCAGGGCAATACCGTTGTTGTAACAAAGGAAAAGGTGTGCAACAACTGCAGAAAGGAACATGACTCTGTGCAGGAAATGGCTGAACAGCTGACTCCGCAGGAACGCAAGGAAATGCTCTCCTATCTGATGAAGAAAGCAAGAAGGGAGAAATGCTGATGAAAATCCGAGTATTCCAGATTGATCACGAAAAGGACGAGAAGAACCTCGCCTTCCGTGATTACCGGACCGCCCTTGCCAAGAACGGCAGAATCGATGAGTCTATCTATAAGCAGGTGTACGGCGGCGAAGTACCGTGCAGAACCCTTGAAGAAGTCTATGCCCTCTGCAATGGAGAAAACAAGCCTCTTGGTTATATTGCAGAATCCATGTCTGTCAGCAATGTAGTAGAGGTAACACAAAGCAACAATCGTTGTTGCTTTTATGTGGATTCCGTTGGTTTTAAGATGGTGGACTTTGACACATCAAAGGCAGACCGCAGCGATATGATGAGAATCCTCATCCTCGAAAACGAAAAAGTCCCGTATGAGGCGGAAATCAGTCACGATATCCATGCCATGCAGAATGTGGTGGACGGTTCTATTGAGCCGATCTACTTCACACCCAAGGATGACGCTATCGTGTACTGCAACGACGAATTTCTTCTCCACGACTATGCACCAAACCGCTTTGTGGGAGAAATCCTTGTGCATGGCACGTTCTTTGTCGTCGGCAATACCAGAAACGACTACGGTGAATGGGAGTCCTGTTCCCTTACTGAAGAACAGGTAGCGAAATATATGCAGCAGTTCTGGGCATATCTTGTACCCATTGAGAAGCTCGAACAGCAGGAAGAAGAATGTGATGAGTCCGAGGATATCGGACTTTCGCAGATATAACCAAAAAACAGAAAGGATGATGCCGAATGAAAATCAGTGCAAGTATCAACAAGATGGTGGACAATCCCGATTCCGCAACAAAGGCGTTTGCCAGTGTTACACTTGATGGAATGTTCGCCGTACACGGTCTCAGAGTGATGGAGAGCGAAAAGGGCAGATTTGTCAATATGCCGTCCACTTCCTACAAGGACAGAGATGGCAATACCCAGTACAATGACACCTTCCATGCCATCACCAAGTCCGCCCGTGAAGCCATCAATCAGGCTGTGCTGAATGCCTATGAATTCAAGCTTCAGCAGGTGCAGGCAACGGAGATTGATGTGCAGCCTTCCGAGGATGATGAGTCTGAGGACATGGACGAGGAAGCTGAACCCGAAATGTCTATGTAATCTGCAAAAGAAAAGCTGTGTAACTTGGTGCTAAGGTAGAAATTTCGGAAAAGACTGGATTTGCAAAACTTCTTGTGATATGGTATAATTAACCTAATACAAGGAGGGATTGCATATGAAAAAATCCTTACTGCTTCTGCTGTTGTGTGCAGGAATTCTGACCGGCTGTGGTAATCAGGCATTGCCTGCAGAACCGACGGAAACCTCGACGGTGAGTCAGACAACATCAGCCGTGCAGGTCGCAGAGCAAAGCACAACAACTACCACAACAAAAACCGAAGGGATACCCGAAGTCACTGAAACTTGTTCGGAAGTGATCTCATCGGTTGCCACCGAAACAGAAACCAATACAGCGACGGAAGAAATTCCGAATGATACCGAAAGCACCACGACCACAGCTTCTGTGCAGGAGGAAGAAACACCTGCTGTGCAAAGCACAACCACCAAGGCTAACACTGAGCCTATAGCGACCACAAAAATCACAACGACCACCAAACCGATTGTGACAACAAAGGTAACTACTACAACAAAGCCAGTGACTACCACAAAGGCAACAACTACAACCAAAGTAACCACTACCACCAAGGTGACAACCACTGCTCCGATACAGACCACGACAACTACAACCACTACAAGTGCTACAGATTACTACCATCAAATCGGCAGGAATCTAAACCACGATG
>CALFMA010000082.1 GCA_937880065.1 uncultured Ruminococcus sp. | reverse complement strand
TGTTTCAAGTACCCATTTCGTATAGCTGTAAATCTCGGTTTTCAACTTTTCATGGTCGTGAGGCTGCCAGTATTTCGGACGTGTCTGCTTTGCAGGGTCTGCCCAGAAATCGGAATACTGAATGTCAACTAAAAGTTTCATACCGTATTTTGCCGCACGTTTTCCTATTTCAGCCGCTGTAAATAAATCGTTGTTTCCGCCGCCGTAAATGTTGCCATTACTGTCGTATGGCTCATTCCACACACGAACACGGATATAGTTCACGCCCTTTTTGGAAAGAGTTTCAAAAATATCCGCCTTATTTCCTGTTGTGTCGAAAAATTCCACACCTGCATTTTCAATGGAAATTATTGAGGATATGTCAACTCCCCTTATAGGCTCTCCCCCGTTTATTGAGGTATCAAAATTTTCAAATGTAACCGTTCTTTCCTCCGCAGCGGCATATTTCACGTTTGCTCCGATTGCAGATACAGAGAGGATTAAAGCCATTGCACAGGCTGTAATTTTTTTAAGCATACAAAAATTCCTCCTTTTAACTTGTTAACTGAATTATAACACAAGAGGAGCCTTATGTCAAGAAAATTTCCGCCTTTTCTATTGACAGAGGCAGTTTTTTATGTTACTATGAACTTAGGATGTGATAATATGATTTGTATCTGTATTGACCTGAAAAGCTTTTATGCGTCGGTGGAATGCGTCGAAAGAGGACTTGACCCTCTCAGGACTAATCTTGTTGTAGCCGACAGCTCCAAAACAGAAAAAACTATATGTCTTGCTGTAACGCCCTCTCTGAAATCCGTGGGAGTTCCCGGCAGACCACGTCTTTTCGAGGTTCAGCAGATAATGAAAAACGTCAACGAAAGACGCAGACGGTTTGCTAAATATGGAAAATTCAGCGGAAAATCCACGGATTTTTCAGAACTTGAAAAGGATTTTTCCCTTGAAGCAGATTTTATAACCGCCCCTCCCCGTATGGCGAAATATATGGAAGTCAGCACTCGGATTTACGAAATTTATCTCAAATATATCGCTCCCGAAGATATTCACGTTTACTCAATTGACGAGGTTTTTATTGATGCCACGTCATACCTTGAAACCTACAAATGCACCGCACATCAGCTTACAATTGCCATGCTCCGTGATGTGCTGCGTGAAACGGGAATTACCGCCACGGCTGGTATCGGCACAAATCTCTACCTTGCAAAAATTGCTATGGATATTGTGGCTAAAAAAATGCCTGCGGATAAGGACGGAGTGCGGATTGCGGAACTTGATGAAATGAGTTACCGCAGACAGCTGTGGGAGCATCGTCCTCTCACGGATTTCTGGCGGATTGGCAAGGGAATTTCCCGCCGCCTTGAAAATGCCCATATGTTCACCATGGGCGATGTGGCTGAATGTTCAATTTATAATGAGGAACGGCTTTACAGGCTTTTCGGCGTAAATGCAGAACTGCTCATTGACCACGCATGGGGCTGGGAGCCTTGCACAATTGCCGATATAAAGGCATATAAGCCAAAGGCACACAGCATAAGTCAGGGGCAGGTTCTCTCACGCCCATACACCTATGACGAGGGCAGCATTATTGTCCGTGAAATGACTGAACTTCTCGTTCTTGACCTTGTGGATAAGGGACTTGCAGCTGACAGAATTGTGCTGACTGTGGGATATGACCACACGGAAATTCCCGAAAATTACGAGGGAAATCTCGAATTCGACCACTACGGAAGAAAGCTTCCCAAACAGGCACACGGCACAAAAAATTTAAAGGAATACACTTCATCTACTCGGAAAATTGTAAAAGCTATGGCGGAATTTTACGCTGAAATCGTTGATAAGCGACTGCTTGTGCGGCGAATGTACGTTGTCGCAGGCAATGTTATGTATGAGCGTGATGTTAAAAAAGAGGATTTTGTTCAGCTTGATTTGTTCTCCGATTGGGATAACCTTGAACAGCAGCAGGAACAACAGGAACAGGAAAAATTGCGTGAAAAATCAATTCAGCAGGCTATGCTCGGCATAAAAAAAAGGTACGGCAAAAATGCCATACTGAAAGGGCTGAATTTTGAGGAGGGGGCAACCTCCATTGAACGAAACGGACAAGTGGGAGGGCATAAGGCATGAGCCGATATGAAGATATAATCAACCTGCCGCATCATCAGTCAGATAAGCGACCGCATATGAGCAACTACGAAAGGGCGGCACAGTTTTCGCCCTTTGCGGCTTTAACGGGATTTGATGATGAAATTAACGAGGCAGCTCGCCTTACCGACTGCCGTCCACAGCTTACCGAGGACCAGCTGAACAGCCTTGATGAGGCTATACAGCGGATTTCTGACCTTGATAAGCCCCTTATCGCTGTGACATTTTTTGTCCCCGATGTCAATAAAGCAGGCGGTTCATACAGGGTATACACAGGAACTCTGCGATTCCTTGATTTAGGTGAGGGAAAGCTGAAATTTGTTGATGATACCGCAATTTCTCTTGATGATGTGGTTGATGTAAGGATGGTTGACGATACAACTTTCCACGATAAATGACATGAAGGCAATACCGCACAAACTCTGCGATATATTGCCGAAAATTTTATGATACAATATCAATTGACCTTTCTTCGAAAATGTGATATGATATATAATAGGAAAATATCGAAAAAGAAAGGGATAATATGAAATTTAATGAACTTAACCTATCGCAGGACATTCTGAAAGCTGTGGAGGAACTTGGTTTCTCCGAAATGACGCAGATACAGGAGGAAAGTATTCCCCTCCTCGTGCAGGGAATTGATGTAATCGGACGCTCAAACACAGGAACAGGAAAAACTGCCGCATTCGGAATTCCCGCAGTTGAATCTATTACCGACTCCGACAAAAAATCCGTAACTGTACTTATCCTCTGCCCCACCCGTGAACTTGCTATGCAGGCTTGCGAGGAAATACGCAAATTCGCCAAATATAAGCGAAATGTAAAAACCTGTGCTGTCTATGGCGGTGCAAGTATGGAACGTCAGATTATGGAACTTAAACGTGGTGCAAATATTGTAATCGGAACTCCGGGACGAGTTATGGACCATATCCGCAGACGCACCCTCAAACTTGAAAATCTCCGCACAATTATTCTTGACGAAGCTGATGAAATGCTGAATATGGGCTTCCGTGAGGATATTGAGGAAATCCTCGGCTATATTCCCGAAGAAAGACAGACTGTTCTTTTCTCTGCAACTATGCCTCCCGAAATACTGGCAATTACCGAGAAATATCAGCGTGAGCCTGTGCAGGTTAAAATTAAATCCTCGCAGAAAACAGTTGAACTCATTGACCAGTACTGGTTTATGACTGCAATGGGCAGAAAAACCGATGCCTTAAAGCTTCTTCTGGCGGCATACTCCCCCGAATCCGCAATGGTTTTCTGCAACACAAAGAAAATGGTTGACGAATTAACCGAGGAACTTGCTAAAAGCGGAATTCGTGTCGCAGGACTTCACGGCGATATGAAGCAGGCACAGCGTACACAGGTTATGAACAGTTTTAAATCAAAGACTACAGCTGTTCTTGTTGCCACAGACGTAGCCGCAAGAGGAATTGATGT
>CALFMA010000081.1 GCA_937880065.1 uncultured Ruminococcus sp. | reverse complement strand
ATTGTTCCAACGGCTTCAGGATGATTCTTTTTAGCTACTAAAATTATGAATGTATCATCATTTAGATGATCTTTTTTCATATTATATTCACATTTGTTTGTTATTAAATCATAGTCCACAGCCTCTTTTGGAATGCGTATCATATAAGGCGGTATGTTATGCTTTACAATTACAAGAACAGTTTTTCCTTCAAATTTCATAATATCAGCTCCTTAATTTATCTCTTACGGATTTGTTCTTTTTTTGTCAAAAGGTTATAATTTATGTTCAAAAAAATATCTAATGCGATAAATGATTTTTATTTCCCAATCAGCGGTTTTGTCAGAGAACTGCCGTATTCGCTGGTTTTCAAGACGACAAATTATTGTTGGAATAATTGTCCTTGCCTGTCTTGCGTTAATGCTTATTTGCCCTTGGCTGATAACTTACATAGGGGTTAGAGCGAAATATCCTGATATTGACCGCAGTCTTGATAAATTTACCGTTGTTGATGTTCCTGACGATTTCAAAAGCATTAAACTGGGCGAAACTATTCTGAAAGTGCCTGAGGGGACGGAATACAAGCAGGATAAAGTATTAGGCGAAAGAAAAAATACCATTGTGTATGATGACGAAATGCTTGCGATGTTTACAGGTGCGGAGGAAGTGACGGAATATTACAACCCTTGGGACTCTTATGAATATTCAAAAGAGGATTACAGACATTTCTTTGAAACTATCGGTGAGGATTTCCCAGATAATACTATGGGGCTTTTGTTTTTTGCTAAGAATAGGCTTAATTCCGAAATGTGCAAGGGACTGCGTGGCAAGGACATAAAGGTTTATAAGGAACTGGCTGAAACAAAACAGGATGCATATGACGGCGAAACTACGCAGATTATGGACGGTGAAAATTTTACAGCCTATGTTTCTTGTGCAGAAGCCTTTGATACAGAACTTGTAAGCGTTGTTATTTTCCCCGACGAATACAAGAATAAAGACTATACATTGATGTTTCACCCACCGAAAGACGAAGAAATTTTAAATCAGATTATAAGTTCAATACAACTTGCGGAGGATTGATTATATGAAAAAAGAATATCTTGAAGCAGGAAAAATTGTCACAACTCACGGCATACGTGGGGAAGTGAAAATTATGCCATACACTGACACTCCCGAACTTCTCTGCGAATTTGACCGCCTGTTTATAGGCAAGGATAAGGCGGAAATTTACATTGACAGAGCGAGAGTTGCTAAAAATATGGTAATTGCAAAAATCGAGGGAATTGACACCGTTGAGGCGGCTGAAAAATACCGCAATAAAGTGCTGTTTATGCACCGTGATGACCTTGAACTTGATGAAGATACCTACTTCATACAGGATTTGATTGATATGGAAGTCAAGGACGCTGACAGCGGCTTTGTATACGGAAAAATTACCGATGTTCTGCAAAATGGTGCAAATGATGTGTATGTGATAAAGGGTGACAGGGAATATCTTGTTCCTGCAATTCCCGATGTTGTGATTTCTACGGACATTGACAGCAATATAATGCTAATTCGTCCTCTTGAGGGACTTTTTGATTAAGGTGAATTTATGAAAATTGAAATAGCAACCCTTTTCCCCGAAATGTGCGAAGCCGTACTTGGCGAAAGCATAGTTGGCAGGGCGAGAAAAGCGGGAAAAATCGAGGTTTCCTGCCGACAGATACGTGAATATACGCAGGATAAGCACCGCAGAGTTGACGATACTCCCTACGGCGGCGGAATGGGGATGGTAATGCAGTGCGAACCCATTTACAACTGTTACAATGCAGTTTGTGACGAACTTGGCACTAAGCCGCATACAATATATATGTCACCGAAAGGCAAGGTGCTGACGGAGCAGAGAGCTGTGGAATTGTCGAAAATGGACAATATTCTCATTATCTGCGGTCATTACGAGGGCGTTGACCAGCGAGTTCTTGACAAAATCGTTGACGAGGAAATCTCAATTGGTGATTATGTCCTAACAGGGGGCGAATTGCCTGCCCTTGTGCTGACTGACGCTGTGGCACGGCTTTGCCCCGGAGTGCTTTCCGATGATGTGTGCTTTACCGATGAGAGCATTTACAGCGGATTGCTGGAATATCCCCAGTATACACGCCCCGAAGTGTGGGAGGATATGGCAGTTCCGCCTGTTCTGCTGACGGGACATCATAAAAATATCGAAAGCTGGCGGCATGAACAAAGCCTTGAAATTACAAAGGAACGCCGCCCCGATTTATATGAGAAATATATGGAGGAACATCCAATAGTTCCAAAGAAATCCAAGAGTAAAAATAGCAAAAAATAGATAAATTTTACAAACATTGTGTTATTATATACCCTTATAGTAGTTGGCAAATTTCACTATAAACTGTTAGTATATATCAAATAGGCTTATCCTTGTAGCAAAAAGCGACATATATTAACGAGGAAAACTGTTAATGTTGAACAATATTTTATTAATATATCGTTCATATTCTTCATAGTGAATATGAACAAGGCACAGTTGAAAAACATTCGCTCCTTGCATTTAAATGTAGAAAAAATGAGAAACTATCATTTTTCGTGAAAAAAACCGTTGACTATGCAAAAGAATGATTGTATAATAGTAATCAGCAAAGGACATATGATTTGCGGTGAAGTGACATTAGGCACTTCAATATGAGAATAGGAGAGTTGAATATGTTTGTAAGAGAAGTATTGGTTAAGAATCAGGTAGGCCTTCACGCAAGACCCGCAACATTTTTCATCCAGAAGGCTAACGAGTTCAAGTCATCAATCTGGATTGAAAAGGAAGAACGCAGAGTAAACGCTAAGAGCTTACTCGGAATCCTTTCCCTCGGTATCGTAGGCGGTACAAATGTAAAGATTATCGCTGACGGTGCAGATGAAAGAGCAGCAGTTGACGCTCTCGTAGATCTTGTTGACAGCGGTTTCAGCGAGGAAAACAGATAATTATACAACAGATTTTGGGCGTTACTTTTGGGTAACGCCCGTTATTTTTTGGCTTTATGGGTGAATTTCGTTGTACATATTTTCTGCGAATATGCCGTAGCCACGGGTAGGGTCAGCCACAAATACGTGAGTTACAGCCCCGATAATGCGGTCATTCTGAATAATCGGGCTGCCGCTCATACCCTGCACAATGCCCCCTGTTTCGGCTATAAGCCGTTCATCGGTTATGCGGATAATCATATTTTTTGACGGCTCGTTTCCTCGGCAATTCTTCTCCTCAATGCACACGGAATACATCTGCGGCGATGTTCCGCTGATAGTGGATAGGATAAATGCCTCGCCCTCGGTGACTTCATCGGGGTAGCCTAATTTGTACTCTCTCGGCTGTTCAAGGCGGTCAAGGGCAGTTTCACCGAAATCACCGAAAATTCCGCAGTTGTTGTTATCGGAAAGAGTGCCGTAGGAGGGCAATCCCGTGAATTTTCCGTGCAATGCTCCCGGTGAACCCGACATACCTTTTGTAATATCGGTAATTTTTACAGGTACGGCCTCGCCGCTGTGGAGAGGGATAAGTTCCCCTGTATCGCAGTCGCAGACAGGGTGACCAAGCCCCGAAAATTCCCCTGTATCCTTGACGGCAAAGGTCATAGTTCCTATGCCTGCAATGCTGTCACGAACCCACATACCACTCCGCCAGATTTTATCCTTTTCGGAAAAAACAGGGGATAATTCCACAGTAAGGGGATTACCCTCACGGAGAAGTTCAAGGGTTACGGATTTTCCACGGCTTTCGGCTATAATTCGGCTTAAACCATTGTTTGAGGTTAAAGATGTTCCATTGGCTGAAGTGATAATATCCCCTTTTTTAATGCCTGCGTCCTCGGCAGGTGAGGAAATATTGTCAACCTTGCCTGTATCCGTCACCATAACGCCCTCCATAAGCAGCTTTATGCCAAAGGGATAACCGCCTGCAATGAGGGTGGGAGCGTCTTTTTTTGCTGAATTTTCGGCAGATACTCCCATTGCGGAAACGGAGGCTGTATAGTAATGGGCTATATTTCGTGTAATTGAATAGCCTGTTACGGAGGATAAACCGAAAATAGCGGCAGATAATAAAGCTGCGGAGAATTTACTGAAATGAAATTTTAGCAGATTTTTCAACTCCTTTCAGCCGAAAAATTATATAGTGTCGGCTGAGTTTAGTATGTATCAGAAAAGCTGTGATATAAGTGAAAAATTTTGCTCTGACGATTTATAGGGCAGACGAGAAACGGTGAATTATGGAAAAAAACAAGAAAAAAATTTTTTATAATGTGTATATGATAATTATGGTTCTGCTGACGGTGATTTATTCATTGATTATGGTTTGTATGGCTGGGGCAGGGCTTATATATAACGGCGAAAGCTACGGCAGAGAGCTTGAAAATGCAGGAATATGGCTGATTATATCGGGAATTCTTATGACTGCGGGAACTTTCACGGCATTTTTGAAAAAGCCGATTTTTCGTGTGATTTCGGCAATTCTGACGGCTGTGGGATTGGCGGTATGCCTTGCTATGGTCTACATAGTCTGCACTCACGCAGACAACGCAGGGTGGGCGGATAATCACACAATGGAGCCTGTGAGCAGAATGTACAAAGAGCGATTGCTCCCCGTTATTGTGCCTGCTGTAATGAATTTAGCGGTCAAAATATTCAGAAAATAAGTTTTTTTGTTGACTTATAGGAAATTTTAGTGTATAATGAAGTAATCAAAATATCTGTTTATTTGGGATTGAATAATAGGGAGGTTTACAAATGGGTAAAATTAAGAAAGTTTTTGCAATCACATCGGCTATGCTGATATTCACAGGTGCAGTCGGCTGCACTTTTCAGAAAGAATCTTCCGACGGCAAAAACGAGGATACATCTGTAAATAGAAATGAGATAAAAGAAGATATTCCAATTGACGTGACGAATTTTCCCGATGAAAAATTCCGAAATTACATTGACTTAAATCTGGACAGCGACGGCGATAAGAAGCTTTCAGGCGGTGAGATTTATAGGCTTGAAGAAATTGATGTAAACGACTCTGAAATTGCGGATTTGACGGGAATTGAGCATTTTACGTCATTGAAAAAGCTTGACTGTTCTTCAAATAATCTGACCGCAATTGATTTAAGCAAAAATACAGCCTTGACATACGTTGATATTTCAAACAATGAGTTGAATTACGTTGATGTAAGCAAAAATACTGCTCTGACAACTCTGAAATGTTACTATATTAATGCAACATCTCTTGACATAAGCAAGAATACAGCTTTGACCGTTCTGGATTGTTCATACAATAATATTTCCACTCTTGATTTAAGCAATAATGCTGCTTTGGAAGAACTTAACTGCGAAAACAACAGTCTTATTTCCATTGATACAAGTGGAAATACAGCTTTGAAAGTGCTTGTCTGCAACAGAAATAATATTTCTTTTCTTGATGTGAGCAATAATGCTGCACTTGAACTTATAGATTTTAATGATAATCAGGTTTCATCTATAGATTTCAGCAGAAATCCGCTTTTGCGAACTGTATGCTGTAATGAAAATCAATTGACTTCACTTGATATAAGCGGAAATTCGGAATTGCAAATTTTTGAATGTACCGATAACAGAATTTCTTATCTTGATTTAAGCCGAAATCCTAATCTTTTCCAGTTCAAATGCTCCGGAAATGAACTTCAATTCCTTGATGTCAGCCAGAATACTCAATTATCGCTTCTTGAATGTCAGGGAAATATGATTACCACACTTGATATAAGAAATAATCGTAATCTTTCAATATTAAACTGTGATGAAAATGTTGCCATAAATCAATAGCATATCAACAGAGGGCGGAGATTTTCCGCCCTTTATTATAGCAAACTATAATTAATAGGAAAAATATAATAATTGACTTTTAAATTCAGAAGTGGTATAATATGAGCATAAACACGCTGAGGAAAGGAGAAGTTATGGAAGCTTTATTAGAAAAGGAAAAAATCGAAACTCCTGTGGAGGAAATTCCGCAGAAAAAGAAAAAATCCGCCTATTGGAAAACGGCGGCTGTTATTTTTTCTGTGACGGTAATTCTTGCGTTAACCTCTTTTATAACGCCGTTTTGCGACTGGTATGCCAATAACGCATATATATACTTATGCGACGGATTAACCTATTTAACCGCATATCTTCCCTTTTGCCTTGGGGAAATGATGATGTATCTGGGAGTGGCAATGGTCATTTTCAGCGTCATATTTTTAATTCTGCTTATTTTTCTGCGAAAAAAGTCGAAATATCGCCGTTTCTGCGGAGGCTACTTCAAAACATTTCTTATAATGCTTTTATGCGTTCTCTTTTTGTATATGCCTATGTGGCTTATCCCTTTCAGAAGTTCCGTTATGGGCGAGGGCGATACGGGAAAGCGGAGGGAATTTACATATGAGGAGATTTACGCCCTCCTTGAATATTCGATAAATGGTCTTAATCAGGCTGCGGAGGAAATAGAAATTGCCGAGGACGGAAAGGTTTTATTCCCAGAAATTGAGGAAACACAGCCGCTTATAAATGAGGCTTTAGTGAATATTTCCGAGGAATTTCCACGTATGAGAGGTTTTTACCCAACTGTAAAACCTGCCCTCTGCTCCGATATACTGGAGCGAATGTGGATTGGCGGATATACCTATCCTTTCACAATGGAGGCAACTCACAACAAATATATTTCTCCCACATATCAGCCTATTCTTGACGCTCACGAGCTTTGCCACCACAAGGGCTACTACAAGGAAAATGAGGCTGAATTTGTCAGTCAGCTTGCTCTGATTAAGAGTGATGACCCATTGCTGAGATTTTCTGCCTATGACCAGATGTATGACTATGTATTGGGAGAATATTATGAAACTCAGGATTCAATTATTTCAGATATGATTGCTGAGGGTTCGCTTAAAGAGCCGAATTGGGAAAATAAAGACAGCGTAATTGCCTATATTGAACAGTTAAATCAGATATTCGAACCGCTTCCCGAAGTAAGTGACAGAGTGCATCAGATAAATAATGCAGGTTATGTAATTGCCGAGGAAATATATGAGGAAGATTCCCACCCCATTGACGAAATGCCTGCGGTCAACGAGGTTATTGAAGAAACCGCAGATGTTGGATGGGAAACGCAGGGAGAGATTTTGCAGGAAAACACCTATGATGGTGTGACTTTGCTCCTTTTGCAGTATTTTGACGGAATTTTATATTGATGAAATCCCCCGAAGATGAATACTTCGGGGAATTTGTGTTGTAACAAATTATAATTTTTGCGTATTAAGGAGATTGTTTACAATTTATTCATTGACTTTTTGTGCTAAAGTAGTATAATGTCTATATAATATTATTTTAAAAAATATTATATAAGGATTTTTTTGGGAGGATTTAAAAAATGAAAACAAAACACATTGCAGTTATGGCTGCGGCGATTGCGGTATGCTCAGGAGCAGCATTATATATGCCGCAGGACACATTTGTAGGTGGGGTATTAACAGCGTCAGCTGCTGAAACCATTAACTCAAATTCAACAATGAAAGTACACACAGAAGATGAAAATGCTTTTGTATTCCACGTAAATGACTTTGTTGATTTTGAGAATAAGGAATTTTACGAACAAAATCTTGGAAATATTAACGATGTATCTATATTGATTTATGACGAAAATGGTGAAAATCCCAATTTCAAATATAGATTACATACCGACTATGAGCGTTTCAGCTTTGATATGTCAGAAGTTAATATGACAAAGGCAGGCATATATCCTGTTTATGTAACTGATAAAAAAGATTCCGCAATCCGCACATCTTTCAATATTACAGTAAAAGCCGCAGAAGAATCAACAACTACAACAACTACAACAACTGCAACAACAGACAATAACAATTCTACAACAACAACTACTACAACAACAACTACCACAACTACTACTGTAACAACAGAAAATGAAACTCCCGAAACAACTACAACTGTAACAACACTTCCTCAGACAGGTTATTCTTCACTTTACAATTATATGATGCTTTTAGCAGCTGCAATTACAACCTTTGGCGGCTATGTAATGGCAAAGGCAAGAAAAAAGTTTAACAACAACTAATACAACTTAAAGGAGCGTCCTTGCGATGCTCCTTTGTTGCAATATGCGTTAAAATATGATATAATATTATGTGATACCTTTAGCAAGGAGATGTTACAATGACAGAAAAAAAGAGAAAAGTGATTTTTACCCTCGGATTTATAGCAATGGTGATAGGCATTACTGTGCTTGGAATTTTCGGCTGGAAACGTATCAGCAGGGAAATTGAAAAACATAGGCTTCTTAAAGAATGTGTAGTATTTGAAATACCCGACTTGGATATAAAAGCTCCCGTTATGGACGGAACTGAGCATGAAGTCCTGTCGAAAGCAGCAGGTCATTTCCCGAATACAGGCAGAGTCGGCGGCGGAAATTACTGCATTGCAGGTCATAACAGTACAATTTATGCTGAAATTTTCAACGAACTGAAAAATATTGAGCTTGGAATGGAAATGAAATTAATTGACAATGACGAGCAAAGAACCGAATATATATATACTGCAACGGAGAATTTTATCGTAAATCCCGATGAAACATGGATTCTTAAAGATTTTGGAGATGACCGAATTACAGTTGTTACCTGTACAGATGACGGCACACAGCGGCAGATTGTTGTGGGAACGCTGAAAAAGTAGTGCTTTCCGTAATTTGTACATATTATACATTGAATTTTTCACGGGCTTATGATATATATCAAACGACAAAATCTTTTGACGTTTGCTATTTGCCGATCCGCACGGAGCAAACTTTAGTTTGCGGATGTGCGAGGCACCTTAAATCGTTAGACTACAGCTTGATAAACAGGGGTGAGGAAATGAAAGGTATGCGTAAAATGTTGACTATTATTGCGGCAGCGGCAGTATGTGCAGGAGCTTCTGAAATTCCCCTGCCTTTTTTGGAAAGCGGAAATTACCTCTCTGCAGGCTGTGTTATTGGCGATGTCAATTGTGATGAAAGGGTAAATTCAAGTGATGCCTCGCTGATTTTATCAGAATATTCGGTGATTTCTACGAAAACCGAAAGCGAATTGACTGAAAATCAGAAAAAGGCTGCCGATGTGAATAATGACGGCAAAATTGATTCTATTGACGCTTCAATTGTGCTGGCATATTACGGCTATATTTCAACTCACGATTATATTTCGGCGGAGGAGTTTCTGAAAAAGCAAGATTGATTAATTAAGAATTATGGGCGGCAGTCTAAACGATTGCCGCCCATTTCAAACATAGCATTACACATAAGAAAAGACGGCAGAAAAAATCCACCGTCCTTACTAATTCTTAATTCTCTATATTTACTTTATTTTGTTTTCGTTGATCATTCTTGCAGCAGGTGTCTGATTTCTCTCTTTGAGAGAGGGAGAATTTTTCAGAGTATGCTGAATCTTCTCCTTTGTACGCTTGATGTCAAGCAATGATTTCTGGTGGCAAGCCTCTGCATCATTGAGCATCTGTGCAACTGAAAGTGCAGCAGCCTTCTGAACAGCAGCAGCCTGATCCTTTGCATCACTGATGATTTCAAGAGCCTTTTTGTTAGCCTCAGCAATTACAGCTTCCTTGGAAACAAGCAGAGTAGCACGTTCCTCAGCCTTGCGGATAGTACCCTCGGCGTTGATTTTAGCCTCGTTAAGTATTCTCTGACAGTCGAATTCAATCTTCTTAGCCTCTTTCAGTTCGTGAGGGAGATTAAGACGAATGTCGTTGATAAGCTCTCTCAGACGCTCACCGTCAACGAATTTCTTATGGGGCATAAGGGGAAATGAACCCGACTTATCAAGAAGCTCGTCCATTTCCTCAAGAATTTCATCAATATTCATAATTTTTCCTCCTTGGCAGAAACTCTGCCCAATCTTATATTTTAATTAGTTTTCACAAGTCTGCGTGTGATGTCGTCGTGGATTGCCGCAGGTACAAAATGGCTTATATCGCCGCCAAAGTAGGCAATCTGCTTGACAACGCTGGAGCTTAAATACATATTTTCCGCCGCTGTGGTAAGGAAAACCGTTTCCGCCCCTGCATACAATTTCTTATTGGCAAGTGCCATCTGGAATTCATACTCAAAATCGCTTACGGCTCTCAAACCCTTTACAATAGCCACAGCGTTGACAGTTCTTACATAATCCGCAAGAAGTCCGTCAAGTATGTCGATTACCACGTTATCCAGATCACGTGTTACAGCCTCAATCATCAGCATACGCTCCGTAGCGGTGAAGCTGGGCTGACTTTTCCCGACATTTCGGGAAATAAGTACAATAACCTTATCAAACAGCTTTGACGCTCTTGTGATAATATCGAGATGACCGAGAGTTACGGGGTCGAAACTTCCGGGACAAACTGCAATTCTTCTCATTACTCGTCCTCCTCTGAGGGTTTTCTGAAAACTGCCACATTGATTTTGCCATAGGTGTATACTTTTTTCAGCGTCATACCCTCGGGAGCTGTAATATCCTCTGAGTCCTTTTCGTACTCGCAGATAATGCTTCCGCCCTGTCGCAGTTTTGCGGCTGCAAGGGGGAGCAGCTTGTGAATATGACCGTATCTGTATGGCGGGTCGAGGAAAATAATGTCGAAAGTCTGGGCAGTAAGACGAATATAGTCATAGCTGTCACGGTTGATGATTTCGCCAAGTCGTGTAAGCTTTGTATTGCGGAGATTTTCGTTTATACAGCGGAGTGAACGTGTGGAGTTGTCCACAAATACGGCATGAGCCGCACCTCTGCTGAGGGCTTCAATGCCAAGCTGTCCGCTGCCTGCAAACAGGTCAAGAACCTGCGCTCCCTCAAGCTCAAACTGAATTGAGGAGAAAACCCCCTCTTTAACTTTTTCGCCTGTAGGTCTAACATCTGTACCCTCGGGGGTAACAAGTTTACAGCCTCTTGCGGTTCCTGTTATAACTCTCATAAACGCTCCGTTTTCTGCGGAAATAAAATCCGCCGTCCGCATTGAACGGTTGCGGATACCGTAATACATCACAGACGAAGCCCGAAAAAACGGTCGTTGCCTATACTATTTTATTATAACCGATTTTTTTCATTTTGTCTATACGATTTTCAAAAGATAGGCTATTTTGCACAAAAAAATCTTTTCTGTACGGTTGAAATTTAGCCGTTAGCTGTTAGCTTTTAGCTGTTAGCCAATGGGTGCGGTGAATATTGCGATATACCGTCAATCTGTGTAGGGGCGGATATTATCTTTT
>CALFMA010000080.1 GCA_937880065.1 uncultured Ruminococcus sp. | reverse complement strand
CGGTTTCAAAATGGGCTCAAGACTTACTTATGAAACTTTTTTCGAGTAAATTTTTTTCGGTTATCTGTTAATCTCATCTTACAAAATATTATTAAGACGTTATCAAGTCTGGAGATATCATAAATTTTTTGTTTCTTTCTTAAGAAGTCGGTCTTTATGATCGTCTTCTTCATTTTTTCAACTATCTGCCTAACTGAAATTACATATTAGTATTATCAAATAAATTACGATTGGAGAAATGAAAAATGATTACACGATACCTTTATTGGGAAGAAGTCGCAGAACTTGAATACACTGATGAATTTGTAGCTCGAATTGCGTTTAAAAGCTGTAAGCACGGTCTTCGATGCGATATTTTTCTTTGTGATGACGATGATGAAATTATTATTGGTACAATCATAAGCAAGGAATATGATATGGATGATACTCATCAGTATGCCGAGAATATGCTGTCCGACAAGGACTACTGTCTTTCGGTATGGAGACAACACTGTAAAAGGAAGAAAAAAAGATCAAATGTCACCCGTTGAGGTGGCATTTTTTCGTTTACTCTGCAGCATAATAGCCCTCGGCAGAGCTCACTCTTTTTCACAGAAAAAGTGTAGTGAGTTACACTCATTTTTTAGTGTTTGGTTTTGTGTATGGGTGTTCCCCATACATAGCTGCAACGGATGGTGAAATGAGTGTAATTGTGCAGGTGTGCGGTTTGTAAAAAGTTAAATTATCGGCTGAAACTGTCTGTCATATTAATATCGGAAGCCGTTACAGGCTTATCATAAATAAAGGACAGTGATATATATGGGATATGCAATAATGAGATTTAAAAAGATAAAAAGTATATTGGCTCTTAACGGAGTTCAGCGACACAATGAAAGAAGAGTGCCGATTAAAACTCTAACCCATCCTGAAAACAAAAATGTTAATATATTAATTTCGGATACAGCTGAAAACTATCAAGGTAAAACATTCAGCACCATATTAAAAGAGAAAACTAACAATAGTAAAATACGTCAGAATGCAGTATTGGGCTTGGAGTTTGTATTTGCATTTACTCCCGGCTGTGTAAAAGAAAATAATCTCAAAGTCTGGAGTGAGGCTTCGGTCGGGTTTCTTGCGGAATGGTTCGGCAAAGAAAATATAATCTCTGTTGTGCTGCACAAAGATGAAGGAAATCCCCATATACACGCCGTGGTGTTGCCGTTAATAGATAATCGTCTGAATTGCAAACATTACATAAACGGACCTGCTTCGTGTAGAGAAATGCAAAACAGGTACTACGAAATGGTTAAGGATACAGGTGATTTGCAAAGGGGAATCAATTCTAAAATTACGCATAAAGTACACCAGAGCCACCTTCGTTGGATTGCAGATAATGCACAAAAGGCTGAAGAGCTTGAAATGTATCATAAACTTTATGGTTATCTGGATAACGATAAGATGTCTGTTGTAAATTTTGATACCGAGGATTTTCAATTGTCTGATGTTGCTATATAAATAATACCACCCGATGTTATCTTATCGATAGTACCGGGTGGTGTATCAATTATCAATTGTATCTTATGTAATAAGTTAGGTGCAGTTTGTTTACCAATATCAAAAATTACATACTACACACTATACTAGGAAGCATTTTTTTGCACATTCACATTCTTTGTATATCTTCTTGTTTTGCCACTGTTTTTTAGCACACTCTGTACTGTTCTGAGTGATACACCTATCTCTTTTGCAATATCACTGCGACTGATATTTTCATCCGCCATTATGATTATTCTGAGGTTACGCTCTTTTTTTAGTTCAGCGTTTCTTCTTTTTTTCAGCTGTCTTGCATTTATTGTCTTATCAAGACCGATAAGCTCAGCTTCTTCGTCTGTAATATCAAGCTTTTCTATTATCCATTCCTTGGTAATTATGTAATGACCTTTAAAATCGATTCCTTTGTTATTATCGATACCCCTTGTTATTGCTTTTATCTGGGATTCGGTAAAAGCGGTATTGCTTTCTCCGAAGTTTTTACAAAAGGCATATGTTTTTGCTATAGCTTCTTTCTTGTCATATACCTGAATCGCCGAGTTGTAATATATGAATGTCATATAGTTTCTGAAGCCTTCACAATTATCCTTTCGGATTAGTTGTAACTTTTCCATTTCAACCATTCTCGCTTCATTCAATGCTTCGTTACTTCTGAATTTTTTGTTATGTTTCTTATTTTTTATAGGTGTCTGTTTCTTTTGTGTAGGAGTATAGAAGTCAGAGAAACTATAATAATCTTCATTGACATATATCATTTGAGCTCTGGAACCTGATTGAGTATTCAGAGTACCGGGTAATCTTACTATTCTTGTAATATCGTAAACATTATTATCCATTTCCAGAACATCTGTTTCCTCAGCAAGTACAGCTTCAAGTTTCTTTTCAATATTCTGGCGAATTTTTTTGTAAGCGTACATAGCTTTCTCGTTGCCTTTGCTGTCTTTGGTTCTGTAGCTTATGGATGCATCAAAAATATAGAAAATTTGTAGACCTCGGCCCGTATCAGTAATTATGTTTGCCGCATACAATCGATTTTCATTAACCGCATCCTGGATCAGCATTAAGGTTCTTTTCTTAATCCAGTCCAAATATTCGGCAGGACATTTCTTGTGATAGTCCAGATCAAAGACCAGGCCGTTAATCTGTCTGCATTTTTTTATTTTTCTGTTATAACCTGTAAATCCGTTTAAGCTGATGTAACAATCCTCTTCACTTGCTTTTTCCGAACTGAATTCAGGTGCGGTAATACGTTTTGAAAACATAGTACCTCCGATATATTGGCAGATAAAATAATTACTGTTCTTGTCATCGTGATGCAGCATAGAAGTGAATTTGTGCATTTCTTCCTTGTTTTTTTCTGTAAACATAGTGTTTTCATCCTTTCATATTTTAGTTTTCATATTAAGTATGAAAGATTTAAAATGAAAAAATTTTTTATATATAAGAAAAATTGAAAAAAGTTAACGGTTATTCCTGTTTAATTAAAGGAATAACCGATTAACTTGAGGTGTATATGAAATTTTTTCAATTATCACCTAACCTGAACAGACATATTATTATTGTGCAGTTGATGATTGGAGTTGTTGATAGATGCTTAGGAGGTGATATCAGATTCTGCTTTGCACATAATTACAAATACAATACAAGGAGGCATGATAAAAAGTAAGTGGTAGAAAAATCCGAGAACTTTGTTTTTGTGTTATGATAGAAGTAACAGGAAGACAGAGTAGAAACTAATTCGTCATATTTACTGGTCTACGAGATCTCACAAGGAGAATGAAGGGTTAGTATCGAATCATGCAATGGTCGGCAAAAATGTCAGGTCGGATAGGAGATTGGCTCGGATTGTCAAACAGAAGCTGTCTTGCTGAAAAGATGAAAGGAAGACAGAAAAATGAGAAAGACAGAATTACCACGAATTTGTGTAGGAGTAGATTTGCATAAAATGCAGTTTACGGTACACGCAGTAAACGAAGAAACAGGTGAAGTGGTTTTAACGGGAGTTTTTAAAACAGATAATCAGGGTTACAAGGATTTCTGCAAAAAACTTCACACCATAGAAGCCGAGGAAGAATGTACAATTGAGCTTGCAGTTGAAGCAACAGGCAATGCACGTTATTTAAAAAACAAAATGGAAGCAGAAGGCTTCGGTGTTCTTGTTGTCAATACAAGCAAGTTCAAAGTAATAACAATGAGCACAAAGAAAACTGATGCGAACGATGCAGCAACCCTTGCGTTTTATCTTTCGAAGGATATGCTGCCTGAATCACATCTTTGTGATCAGACAAGTGAAGAGATAAGAAGAATGCTGAAAACCAGAAGCATCCTGGTTTCCAGCACCGTGAAGATAAAAAATCAGATTCATGGAATGTTGTTAGGTTACGGAATAGAAACAACATCAGCCCAATTTCAGAGCAAAAAGAAAAGGCAGGAACTGATAAACGTTCTCGCGGAACACTACTTCTCACAATTCACTGCCTCGTCACTTGAAGTGACATTAAATATTTTAGACGATATTTATGCACAAGTCAAGAAGATAGAGGAACAAATTAAAGAAATGACAAAAGAAAATGAAACTGTCGAGCTTTTAATGACAATGCCGGGCATCGGATTTGTCGGAGCGACAACGATAGCTTCGTATATAGATAACATAGAACGGTTTGACGGTGACTTCAAAAAGTTTTCATCATATCTTGGGATTGTTCCGAGTGTGCACAACTCAGCAGATACGGTTCGTATGGGACACATAACAAAAAGAGGATCGCAGGAACTCAGAACGGCATTTGTACAAGTAGCAATGGGAATAATCAGACAACCGCAGAACACATCGGAATGGAAGCTTATGAAGGACTATCAGACAATGAAAATTTCAAAAGGTTCGGGCAGAGCAATAATTGCATTAACAAGAAAGGTAGCAAGGATTGTGTTTGCAATGCTTAACAACAAAGAAGCATTCAATCCTGAACTGATGAAAAAAGCTATATAGCATAGCCTGTTTTCCTTGTCAAGAGTCGTTACACTTCTACTCTTGACAACTCAAACATTCTATGCTGTGTATAAATTACGAGGGCTACGCCCTCAATGTATAACCGATTTCGGTTATCAAAAATACAAAAAAATACAGCAAGTTGGTGTAAACCACTTGACTTTTTATAGGAGGTAAAAATGAAAACAATAAGGTGGAAAAAGGAAGAGTATATCAATTTAGGTTATGGAAGTTTTACAGGTGTTATCCATACAGAGACAACAATGGACGGTCTTGTAATGAAAGCGTTTATTTTCAAAGGTTTACGGGACGATGAAGCTGAACAGATAATATCCGTGTTGTCGCCTAATTATGATATTACGCACCTGTATTCGCTTGTGTTTGAAGCATTGAGCAACAAGGAACACTGCGAAAAGATATGGAAAATACATAATATGCGAATGAAGAATCCCGAAGAGAAGCATATATAAGGGTATACGAAAATCCGCTCAGTAATGGGTGGATTTTTTGCTGTTTTCCGTTACTTTTCCCACATTCCGACACTATATAATTATAAAGTCCTTTTATTGTCACTCTGACGTTGCATAAACCCTCGTAAATTCTTGCATAAAAAGATTTTATGTAGTATAATTCACTATGTATAACTATACCTTGATGTAGTGAAAAAGGAGAAAGTTCAGAATGGTAAACATCCGTACACTTGAAAAAGAATTATGGGAGGCAGCAGACCTTCTTCGTGCCGATTCAAAAGTAACCTCACAGGAGTATTGTATGCCTGTGCTTGGCCTTATATTTTTAAGATATGCTTACAGTCGCTTTAAGTTTGTTGAGGCTGATATATTAAAGGACAGACCTGTTCGTAACGGCAGAGTTCTTCCCGTTGAAGCTGATGATTTCAAAACTAAAAGTGCCATCTACCTTCCCGAAGAG
>CALFMA010000079.1 GCA_937880065.1 uncultured Ruminococcus sp. | reverse complement strand
ATTTATTTGCCGTACCAAAAAGCTAAAGGCTAATAGCTAACAGCTAATGGCTTTTAAAATAATTACGCATTACGAATTATCCCATACTTTTTTAGCTTCTTCGGGATTGCTTTGTATGCCATCTGCGAATACTTCAACTACCTGATACACCGTTTTTCCAAGGTATGTATCTTCTTTCAGCGTCATAGGAGCTTTAAGAAATTCCGCTGTTTTGTCGTTGGGAGCAACAGACTTTTTGTACTCATATGTGTTGTCGCCTTTTAGCGTCCAGTTAGCTGAATCATAGCTGAATTCGGGCATTTCGCTTTCCTTGCCAACGATATTTCCGTCGCCGTTAACCCAGTAGGAAACTAAGCGAAGTCGGAGATAAGCGTCGGTATTTCCCGTGTTTTTTATGGCAATACTGCTTTTCAGCGTTCCGTCAAATTTTTCTTCAACTTCACATTCAACCTTTGCAGGGAAGAAAGTATTTTCAATGGTTTCCGAAGATTTGAACATAAAAGCAAGGGTAATGCCAATGGAAATCAGCAGGGCAGGGAGTACTATAAACAGAAGTACTCGTTTTTTACGGAGTCTGAGTTTTGTCATTTTCAATCAGCCTCCTTTTGGTTTGCAGCGATGTCACTATTTCCCGACAGCCATAAATCCTTGACAGCACTATTATCAAATGTAACCTCTGCTGTATCACTTTCAAGGGTAACATTCTTCGAACTGTCGCTGTATCGCCATGACCAGTCGTTGAGCTGTTCAACGGTATATCTGCCATATAGGAGATTTGTAATTGTAGTGCTATCGCTGCCCTTTACAGTTACTTCAACAGTATCACCTGTGTTGTTGTTTGTCACACGGTATACGAATACCTGTTCGCCATCTCCCTCATCTTCGGCATTGTCACGTTTTATAGTAATACTGCCGTATTGGGGAGTAAGCTTTGCATAGTAGATGTTGGCGTCAGGCTGTGGGAGCAGAGTTGATTTAGCAGGGGTGAATTGCACATTATCTCCAACTTTGACTGTGCAGGCTTCATCGGAGAACCAGCCGTCAAAGCGGTATCCCTCGTTTGGTCTTACCTCAGAGCCGTTAATTTTCGTATCGCCCTCAATGGTTTCACTTGTTCTTGAAAGTATACCTCCCTCACCGCCTGCAATGCGGTATTCCATAGTGTACTGCAACGGCGAGTAGTAGAAGATAATGTAATTCTTTGCATTATCGTGACCGAGGGTAATGCTCTGAACAGTTGACGATACACAGCGGTAGCCGTCAATATCTTCAGCGGTTTCGCTTACGGTTGAGCCATAGGGGATATCTGATTTTGTTACAGATTTAGCGAGAATATCTTCTTTTTTCAAATTGTTCAAATCAGAAATATTAGCACCGTATTTGAGATAATAGGTTGGATAACTCTGAGTTTCTCTTTTATAGAAGATATAAAGCTCTGTACCATTTTGGTCAATTGTTATTTCAAACTGATTGTCAGAGAGAGTTTTAAATTTTTGATAATCTTTGGTAATCTCCCAACCGAAATTTACAACATTAAATCCGTTAAATGTAAGGGGAGTTATTGCTACTGTAGAGCCTGTATCTCCAACACCTTCAATTGTAGAGCCGCTGTTTTCATAATCTCCTCTGCCGTCAATAGCATAATTCTCACCGCTTGTGTTTGGCTTTTGCAGCATAAAGTGAACAGCATAATAGCTTGCCTTTGTGTTGGGGGTATAGTAGAAAATAACGATGTTGTTTGGGGAACTTATAAAATTCCCTGGATTATTCGGGTCTTCCACAACTGAAAGCACAAGTCGTTTGAAGAAAGCGTCGGGGATATAGTCCGTAATTGGTTCAAATCGCTCTGTTATTACAGCGTCTGAAGTTTTAATTGGTGGTGGTGTGGGGATAAGCTCAATACCTGTATTTTTGTCTATGTATTTTACGGTGTATTCAAGTTCCGGAGCTTCAATATAAGTAAACGTAAATACATTTGTCTTTGGGTTTGTTACATCTCCTTCGTACTGCATTGTTATGGAGTGACTTCCGACTGTGGGGAAATATCCCGTATTGTAATTCATTTCAAGCTGATTATAGGGTGCACCTGCTTTAGGCTTGAAAGTTCTTGTTGTACCCTGATAGCCGAAACCTGATGTTGAACCTGAAATAGCACGGTGATAGCCGCCGTTAAGCCATATATAGCTGCGTTCAGCACCGTCTATATTTACGGTATATTTCATATTTTCATCGGTATTGCCATTTCTTTCAGTATCAAGCAGACTGATAATTGTGCTGTCAGTTTCACTTGAATGAAGTGCATAGTGAATAACATATGGACGGGGAACTTTTGAACCCCATTCCGCATATATATTCATATCTCTTGTTACGGGCATATCAAGGGGAGTATAGGCTTTCGCTGTGCCTGTGTCCATATAGAACCAGCCTGCGAAATCGTATGTTATGTTATTTTCATCTGTCATTGAATCAATGTCTTCTTGAGTCAAGAAGCCTCTTGAAACTGCTCTATCTTTTATTTTTTCTATATCATCATATAAATAATCAAATGCTACTGCAGATGCAGATCCATATGTTATATCTGATGCATATGCTTTCTGACGTGGACACCTGGAACCGCCTGAAATCGTTGGGAATCCTCGAATGGCTGGAAGAAAAGAAAAAACTGGGACAGATCATAGGTAAATGCTATTCTGTTCATGGCAATACAAAGACAGCGATAATGCTGGATACAATA
>CALFMA010000078.1 GCA_937880065.1 uncultured Ruminococcus sp. | reverse complement strand
ATTCCCAGATTCTCCTGCACCTAAATGAAAAACTACAGTACTACCGTTGTTGCCCACCACCGAAATGTTCATACCGATATCAGTTGTGGGTCCGAAATTCTTCTTGGTAGTGAAACTTATACGTTGTGATCCAGAGGATGCTGCGACAAATGAACAAGAATTGTCAATCATAAAATCACTTGTATACAACGTACCTTTAAACTGTGCAGGGAAAGACACTTGCCCCCAATTCTTACCCCAATTATCAACTTGATATGTTGCTGCGTGCGTCAATAACGCCATCACCCAAAAAAAGACAGAAATATATTTTTTCATTTTAGCAAACTCTTTCTCTTAAGATAATTCACTACCATCCCATAGGCGGGACGGATTCCTTTCTTAGAACGACGCGGATGGTATCACAGCTCGGCTCCCAAAGTCAACTGTAAATTTACCATTATTTTCAATAAATTACCCCCCCCTCCGTATTTTTGTTAGTTTTACAAAAAGTATCAGTGTTCTTCACTTGATTTTTTCGACTTCGGCGAGAATAGCGTTATAAAGCACGCCGTCCTCAGTTACGGCATTTGTGCTTGAAATGTACACATCGGCAAAAAATGCCTTTCTGTAAAGTTCGGGAACTTCTTCGGGAGCAACCTTTGAACGGTCAAGATAGTTATATTTATCCGACTGAATAAGCGTTCTTATACCACATTCCTCCATAGAAACTGTGCCGCCGTGAGTGATAACATCTCCCTCATTGAGAAGATTTTCCACAATTCCTTTAACATCTGCTGCCGTTGGTGCATAGTGGAACTCCATATTGTTTTTACGGAGATTTTCACCTGTTTTCATTATTCTTTTTTCAATAATTGCCTTTTTATTAGCGTCCATAATTACAACTCCTTTTTGTCGCACAATATGCGATACTGATTATATTATATCCCTATAAAAAATAAAAGTCAATAACATACTTGAAAAAAAATAAAATAAGGTGTATAATATTTAGGTATTAATTGAAAGAAGGTCTTAAAATGAAAGAAAATGAAAAAATCAATCCCCTCGGAACTGCCCCTGTGCCTAAACTTATGGCAAGTTTCGCAATCCCAAGTATTATCGGTATGCTTGTCAGCGCCCTTTATAATATTGTTGACCAGCTTTTTATCGGCAGAGGTGTGGGAACTGACGGAAATGCTGCTACAAATATAGCTTTCCCATTCTCCACATTATGTATAGCCGCCGCACTTCTGTTAGGCATCGGCGGTGCCTCCTGCTTCAACCTCACAATGGGCAAAGGCGACTCAAAACGTGCCGCATATTTCGCAGGAAATGCCCTGACATTCCTCGCAGGAATAGGTGTTGTGATTTCAGCAATTACCCTGATTTTCCTCACTCCCCTGCTTAAACTTTTCGGCTCTCCCGAAAATATTCTCCCCTATGCAAAGGACTATGTTGCAGTATCGGCAATCGGTTTCCCATTCCTCATATTTTCCACAGGCGGCGGTCATATCGTCCGTGCTGACGGCAGCCCTACAATGACAATGCTTCTCAACCTCACAGGTGCAATCGTTAATATTGTTCTTGACGCAATATTCGTTCTCGGCTTTGACTGGGGAATGAAGGGGGCGGCTTTGGCCACCATCATTGGTCAGATCGTATCCGGCACCATGGTCTTTTTGTATCTGAGAAACTACAAGGCCGGTCCGCTGACCAAAAAGCATCTGCGGCCCCA
>CALFMA010000077.1 GCA_937880065.1 uncultured Ruminococcus sp. | reverse complement strand
CAGATGTCGTGCATAGCTGTTTTTTCTCAAAAGGGGTTTTTAGAGATGCCCTTTAGAGATACCCTATAATCAATCCCCAACAAAGCTTGTTGGGATTAAATTCACACTAAAAAAGCAGGCTGTAAAAACCTGCTTTTTCTTTTTATAAATGGCTGTATTGCGTTATATTAACACAAAATTTCACCGCTATTTCTTCTTTACCTTAACTTTCTTCTTGACTGTCATCATTTTCAGTACCAAAAGAACAGCAACCATAAGAAGAATTGAACTTCCAAGTACAATAAATACATTCTGCACAAAACCTGACAGCAGATAGCCTAAGGCACTTACTGCTGCAACTGTTATCGCATAGGGAAGCTGTGTTGATACGTGATTTACGTGGTCACATTGTGCACCTGTTGATGCCATAATCGTTGTATCGGAAATTGGCGAGCAATGGTCGCCGCAGACAGCACCTGCAAGACAAGCTGAAATGCAGATTATCGCCATTGAGGGAATATCTCCGCTGTTTGCAACTTCTGCAAGTTCATTGCTGAATACACTTGTAACAATGGGAATAAGAATACCGAATGTTCCCCATGAAGTTCCTGTAGCAAATGAAAGACCGATTGCCACTACAAAGAGGATAAGGGGAAGAAGTACTTCAAGTACTGTTGCGCCCTCAACAATTCCCGATACAAATACCCCGGCTTCAAGGAAGCCTGTCATTGTCTTTAAAGTCCAGGCAAAAGTGAGAATGAGTATAGCAGGAACCATTTGCTTGAATCCCGCCGCTACTGAATCCATACACTCTGTAAATGTGAGAACTTTTCTGCAAAGGAAATAACCGATTATCACTATAAGAGCCGCCAATGAGCCAAGTGAAAGACCGTATGATGCGTCACAATCAGCAAATGAATTTATAAAATCCTTGCCGCTGAAAAATCCGCCTGTGTAAATCATACCGATTACGCAGAGAGAAATTAATATAATAACGGGAAGAATAAGGTCAATTACCTTTCCCTTTGTGTGAGAGGGCTTGTCATCTTCGGCATATACTGTGCTGCGTGATGTGAATAAATCGCCGTTTTCTGCATTCAACTCGTGCTGCTTCATCAAGCCGAAATCCAAACCTGTTGTAGAAACGAAAATAACCATTATAAGGGTAAGCAAAGCATAAAGATTATATGGAATTGTGCTGATAAACAACTGAATTCCGTTTACACCCTCAACCGTTCCGCTTACCGCTGCCGCCCATGACGAAATGGGAGCGATAATACATATGGGAGCAGCTGTGGAGTCAATAAGATATGCAAGCTTTGAACGTGAAATCTTGTATTTATCGGTCACAGGACGCATTACTGAGCCAACTGTCAGGCAGTTGAAGTAATCGTCAACGAAAATAAGCACACCGAGGAAAAATGTGGCTATGCTTGCTCCTGCACGGTTTTTGATATGGGATACCGCCCATTCTCCATAGGCACGGCTGCCGCCTGCCTTATTCATAAGAACTACAATTGCACCGAGAACAACGAGGAAAATGAGAATTCCCACGTTATAGCTGTCAGAGAGGTTGGCAATAAATCCGTCCTGAACAATTGTGTTGAACATTCCCTCAAAGCCTGTCCCTGCATTGGCAGCGGTCAATATTCCACCTGTGAGAATTCCGATAAACAGGGAAGAATAGACCTCTTTTGTTATGAGAGCAAGTCCGATTGCAACTATAGGGGGAAGAAGTGACCACAGCGTACCTGCGGATTCCGTAATTGGTGCGGTTATTGCACAAATTATTATAAATATAATAACAAGAAGTGCAAAAAGAATTTTGCTGAGATGTTTTTTCATGTTTTTTCTCCTTTGGATTTGTTAATCTTTATTTCAGGGAG